>NZ_JACGWF010000096.1:0-15287 GCF_014077595.1 Colwellia sp. 6M3
ACTTAATCTGGCATAAAAAAACCGACAAATTGTCGGTTTTTTTTATAACTATTTACATTCGATAATTGAATAATAAATAAAGAATTATAGTTAACTTATAGCAAGTTATTGATAGCGAGTTCAGGACTAATATCTGCATCATAATCGACACCTGCAACATCAAATCCGAACAATTTCAAAAACTCTTGATGATAACCAACGTAATCGGTTAATTCATCAATTGTATCACTATCAACGGTATTCCAAATATCGGTTACACGTTGTTGTACGCTGTCTTCAAGCTCTTTATTGTTTTGACGTAAACGACCGGCTTCATCAATAGTTGGATTTTTACCGTATATATTTTCTCTAAATAAGGCCTGTATTTGCTCAATACAACCTTCATACGTGCCATCAGCTTTCATGACTTTAAACATCGCTGAAATGTACAACGGCATAATTGGAATCGCTGAACTCGCTTGAGTTACTACCGCATTAAGCGAAGTAACGTAAGCCTCACCTTTAATATTAGCAGTTGTTGTTTTGATTGCTGCTGATGCGCGATCTAAATCTTCCTTCGCACGGCCAATGGTGGCATGTCCGTATATCGGCCAAGTTAATTCTTTACCAATATAGGTGTAAGCAACTGTTTTAAAACCATTAGCTAAAACACCAGCTTCGCCAAGCGCTTTGATCCAAAGTTCCCAATCAGCGCCACCCATCACATCAATAGTACCCTGAATTTCTTCTTCTGACGCTGCATCAACTGACACTGAATCAATAATACGTTTAGAGGTATTTAAGTTCTTGGTCGTTACACTTTGCCCAATAGGTTTCAACGTTGATGAATAGACTTCACCGGTATCAGGATCGGTGCGGCGTGGTGACGCCAAGCTGTATACGATTAGATCAATTTCACCTAATTCAGCTTTTATCGTTTCAATAGCTTTGGCTTTAATTTCATGAGAGAAAGCATCGCCATTAATATTTTTTGACCAAATACCAGCGCTATCTGCGGCAGCTTGAAACGCCGCGGTATTATACCAACCAGCAGAAGCTGTTTTCTTTTCTGTTGGTGGTTTTTCGAAGAAAATACCTAATGTTTTAGCATTATTACCAAAAGCTGCAGTAATTCGAGAAGACAAGCCATAACCTGTTGAAGCACCAATAACTAATACGTTTTTAGGTTTCGCATCAGCTTGTGGCTGACTTTTAACATAAGCAATTTGCTCGTTTACATGTGCTGCACAACCGGCAGGATGAGCGTTAGTACAAATAAAACCACGAATTTTTGGCTTAATAACCATAACTATACCTTCTTAATATCACGTTAATAATCTAAGGTTGAAGCTAACACTTATTGCTCACATCTAAGATTATCGAGTGAAAAATTGATTTATAAAATGAAATTGCCGACTAGTTTACTCTGGCTTGCACCATGATGAGGTGCGACCAGTGGCAATATTCGATATTTTTTTAATATTTCATAAAATTAACGATTTTCGTAATATGCCTGTAATGTTAATTTGTTGTACTCTTTCATTGACGCTAAAAACTCACTATACGATAACCACACGCGAGCAAAGTCTTTATCGGCTTTTACCTGCTCTTTGATCAATTCATCTGTATGGTACTTAAGTGCTTGCATAACTTCAGCTGGAAATTTACGTAATTGCACATTGTGCTCTTCTATCAACGTTTTTAAAGCCGCATTATTTCGGGCATTATACTCTGCCAAAGTAGACTCGTTTGCCGCATTCGCAGCTATCTCAACTATGCTTTGTAAATCAGCAGGCAAGGCATCAAATGCTTCTTGGTTAACTAAAAACTCTAAACCAGTGCCGGGCTCATGCCAAACCGAGGCGTAATAATAATCCGCCGCCTGATAAAAACCAAAAGCTAAATCGTTATAAGGCCCAACCCATTCTGTTGCGTCAATAGCTCCACTTTGTAGCGCCGAAAAAATCTCTCCTCCCGTTAATGTAACTGGAATAGCGCCTGCATTTTTTAGCACTTCGCCAGCGAGTCCTGGAATTCGCATTTTTAAACCTTGTAGATCGGCCACCGAATTAATTTCTTTTTTAAACCAACCACCGAATTGTGCACCTGAGTTACCACCAGGCATTGGCTTAATACCAAAAGGTTTGTATAGCTCTTGCCAAAGTTCCATGCCACCACCGTAATGCAGCCAAGCATTAAACTCTGTTGCTGTCATACCAAACGGAATTGCACTAAAAATTGGTGAAGCAGGTATTTTACCTTTCCAGTAATACGAACCACTGTGGCCCATTTGCACTGTACCTTGCGATACTGCATCAAAAACTTCAAAACCCGGCACTAACTCACCAGCGCCGTAAACCTTTACCGTTAAACGGCCATTACTCA
The DNA here is from genome assembly GCF_014077595.1 of Colwellia sp. 6M3. Classification (NCBI taxonomy): domain Bacteria; kingdom Pseudomonadati; phylum Pseudomonadota; class Gammaproteobacteria; order Alteromonadales; family Colwelliaceae; genus Colwellia; species Colwellia sp. 6M3. The sequence goes on from NZ_JACGWF010000096.1 coordinate 2,365, forward strand.
TAGCATTAACGTAATTGGCAAATTTTTCTGGCGCCATACCTAAACCAGGAAAGTTCTTTGGCCAAGAGGTTACTAGCTTCCAAGCAAACTTTTCTTGTGGTTGAACACTTTGTTCAGGACTCGCTTTACTTTGCTTATCGCCACAAGAAGCTAATGTAAATAGCGCAATGCAGATTAAAATAGATGAACTAATTGTATTTTTTATCATAGTTTTATCCGTAAATTACGTTAGGTAGCCAAGTTACCAAACTCGGCCAGTAGGCTAATGCACACAGTAATATTAACTGTATAATAATAAAAGGAATAACGCCTTTATAAATTGCCGCGGTTGATACTGCCTGGTCTGCGACACCACGCAAATAAAAGAGTGCAAAACCAAAGGGTGGCGTTAAAAAGGACGTTTGTAGATTAACGGCTATCATAATTCCTAACCAAATAGGATCTAAGCCCATTGCCATTAGAACAGGGGCAACAATTGGCACCACAACAAACGTTATTTCTATAAAATCCAAAATAAAGCCGAGCAGAAAAATTATCAGCATCACAATCAAAGTTGCACCAACAATCCCACCGGGCATTTGTTGAAATAACCCATGGACTAACTCTTCACCACCAAAACCTCTAAATACCAGCGAGAATAAACTAGCCCCAATTAAAATTAAAAATACCATTGAAGTAATTTTAACAGTGGTTTGCATCACAGCATTTAGGTTAACTCGGGTTAATTGCTTTTTCCATAGTGCTAATAAAAATGAGCCCATTGCACCAACGCCGGCAGCTTCGGTTGGTGTTGCGTAACCAAAAAGTATCGAACCCAACACCGCAAACATCAACAATAAAGGGGGTAACAACGCTGAAATAAATAGCATTAAAGATAACGATTGTTGTTCTTCGCCATGCAATTTCGGTGCTTGTTTTGGGATCACGTCTGGTCTAAAAATAGCGACAGCAATACAGTATAAAATGTAAAGAATGACGAGTATAAAACCAGGGATAACCGCACCAGCAAATAAATCACCAACCGACACAGTTTTTGGGCTAAAAATCCCCATACTCAATTGAGCTTTTTGATAAGCACTTGAGAGAACATCACCCAGTAATACCAAGGCAATTGAAGGGGGTATTATTTGCCCTAGCGTCCCCGTTGCACAAATAATACCAGAGGAAAATGCAGGGCTGTAACCACGTTTTAGCATGGTAGGTAACGATAATAACCCCATGGTAACTACTGTTGCACCCACAATGCCGGTGCTTGCTGCTAATAGCATACCGACCAAGGTCACTGAAATAGCTAAGCCAACATTGAATCGACCAAACAGCATCGCCATCGCATTGAGCAAATTCTCAGCTATTTTTGAACGCTCAAGCATAGCCCCCATAAAAATAAAAAGTGGTACTGCCAATAAGGTTTGGTTATTAAGCACTCCGTAAAGTCGATTTGGTAATGCATATAAAAAAGAACTTTCGAATACATCAACACTTATACCAATACCGGCAAATAACAAAGCGGTTCCAGCAAGCGATAATGCTACTGGGTAGCCCAGTAATAGAACACCACAAACAACAACAAACATTAATAAGGCTATATATTCCATTATTTAGCCCCTGTACGATTTTCAGTATCGCGTAAGTTATCACTAAGCATTAATATATTACGCACTATTTCAGCTAAGCCTTGTAAAGATAAGGTTATGGCTAATAACAATATTAGAGATTTGTTAAGGTAAACGAGAGGCAAGCCACCGGCTTCTGGCGAACTTTCCATAATATTCCATGACGACAGTACGTAATCTAAACTGATGAAAAAAATAAAAATACAAACAGGTAATAACAAGATTACGCTACCAAACAAATTTAATAGCGCTTTTTGTTTAGGTGAATATTTTTGATAAAATATATCAACACGCACATGACCATCGTGTTTCAACGTGTAAGCAGCACCTAACATAAAAACAATGCCATGGAAGTAGAACACTGACTCTTGCATGCCAATCCACCCAAGATTAAAGCCATACCTTAATACCACAATACTAAAAGTTAGCAGTACCATTAGGAGGGTCAACCAAGCAACAGCTTTACCCAGTAGTTCGGTGATAGTATCAATCGTTTGCACAAATTTATTCGCGAGCGTTAACAACATAGCTTTCCATTTATTTTATTATTATTTGAAAATTAATTGCCAAAGTTTACCTAAAGTTACCTCTGTAAGTGCTGATGCACAATGTTCACCATAAGTGGTCATTGCATCTTGATGTCATTGCACGTTCACATTTATATAAACTCAACACGCTTATATAAATCTATTTTATTTTTGTCTGTAATATCAAAACTGAACGTACACCCATTGCATCACCAGTGCTAAACATCCATGTATTATTGATATTGTTTACATGGATGTAAGTGTCTAATTTTTATATTAAACATAAAAGCTGACTTTACATAGTTATGAGTAATTATATTAACTGCTTTTTTTACTTCCCCCTAAGCATTTTGGCGATAGAGGTGTATTTTCAGCGTAATAACTCTTCCACTCTTTTTCAGTATAAGTATGCAGGGCAAGAGCATGAATTTTATCTGCAAGCTCTTCAGCTAAAATTGAATTTATAGCACGATGGCGCTTAATTAAACGCTCCCCTTCAAACTCTTCTGAAACTATAATAACTTTAAAATGAGACTCGCTGCCCGGTGCAACATTATGTTGATGACTTTCATTTATAACGTCGAGGTGAAGAGGTGAGAAAGCAGAAAGTAGTTTTTCTTCGATAACGGCTTCGATTGTCATATTTTTTCCCTGAAGTTGATCGATTAATGGATCAATTTAATTTTAGTCGCTACTGGTAATTATGCCATCTATCTAATCGAGTAACATCGTAATTTGTTATTTAAATGTAAGACCCATATTTTTATGAAGAAATCACTTTATAAACAAATATGACGAAAGGTTAGGTTAACTCGGCTAGTAATTGATTTGGCTCTTTTAGGTAAACTGTGTTGCCAGTATTTTTGGGTGTTACCTCGCATAATTAACAAACTACCCGGTGCAAGACTAATACTCTTTTTTTCTTTAGTTATAATATGCTTTAGTTGAAACTCTCGTTCAGCACCAAAAGATAACGAAGCAATGGTTGGTAATGCACCCAGCTCAGGTTCATTATGCCAATCTACACTATCCTGTTGATCACGATATAAGTTTGCCAATACCGCGTTAAAGTCATGCTGGCAATAACGACTAACTTTTTCTTTAATGGCTAACAAACTGACCGACCAAGGCTCAGCAACTAAGGTGATATTGGAATAGCGGTAACTTAAATAATTGTCACCATACCAAGCCTGTAATCTGGGTATTTTCATTACTTTTCCAAACATTTTAATATCATCATGACGCCAAGCTAAGTTTTGCTTTAAGTCTTGAAAAATTATTTCTGCGTCATGCTTCGAATAAAAATTTTCAATGTACTCAATATCAGCATCTGGACAGTAAATTTTCAAATGAAATGCTTCCTAATTAATCTATGAGGTATATTTTGTAATATTTAACCTTATTATCTCGATAATTTTTGCAATTAACTAGCTCGCAGGGATAATTTTTGACACAATATCCTTTACGCCAACCAAGTATTTATCGCTATGATCAGCCCTTTTATTATCAACGACAAAAATCTTTTTCTCGATCGTTTTCCCACCGGACAGGTAAACCGAAGCTTGCAAGCATGGGATGCAGCAGATGAATATATTATTAGTTATTTAGAGCAACAATCTTTAAGTGACTCAAAACAAAAAATTCTAATTTTTAACGATAATTTTGGCGCTATAACCTGTAATTTAACAGAGCATCAACTGTTCTGTGTAAATGACTCTTTTTTAAGCCATCAAGGCATAGCACTTAATTTAGAGCAAAATGGTTTATCGAATCAGGATGTCACTTTGCTTACCAGCTTAGAGGAGCTGCCAAGTGATATAGACATCGTGCTTTATAAAATACCTAAAGGCAAAGGACTACTCTGCCAGCAACTTAGTCAGATAAAACAACACCTCAGTAAAGATGTTATTTTTATTGCCAGTGATCGTGCTAAAGAAATTCATAGTTCAACACTAAAATTGTTTGAACAGTATTTAGGGACAACAAAAACATCACTAGCGGTGAAAAAAGCCCGACTGGTTTTTTGTGAACTTAATAATGACAAACCAACAACGGCTAATTTCCCCACATCATGGCCATTAGAAAAAACCGACTTTACCTTACATAACCACGCTAATGTTTATGCAAGAGAAAAGCTCGATATTGGTGCCCGCTATTTTATGGAAAATTTACCTGTGATTGCCGCAGAAAAACAGGTTATTGATCTTGGTTGTGGTAACGGAGTCATTGGTTTGCATGTGTTGTCAAAACAACCAAAAGCGCAAGTGCACTTTATTGATGAATCATACATGGCTATTGCCTCAGCAAAACTAAATATCACTGAAAACTTACCCTCAGCTATTGAGCAGTGCCAATTTCAAGTAAATGACTGTTTAACGAGTGTTGAAGGCGGCAGTGTTGATTTAGTATTGTGTAATCCACCCTTTCATCAACAAACAGCTACCACAGATCACATCGCTTGGCAGATGTTTAAAGATAGTCATCGGGTATTGAAAAAAGGCGGTGAATTACGCATTATTGGTAATCGTCAGCTTGGTTATCATATTAAATTAAAACGTATTTTTGGTAATGAAACACTTATAGCTAGTAATGATAAGTTTGTTACTATTTCGGCAATTAAGCGCTAACTTGACACACTTAACCTTGAAGAAATCCATATGAAATCAACACTATTTAAGTTTATGCTTTTAGGTACAACAGCTTTATTAATCGCTTGCAGTACGCCAATCAAACAGGTAATTGTCAGCCCAGAACTTAATATTGGTAGTAGTAACGCCTACCAACAAAAACAAGCGCAATTAGGTTTGCGTGATTTACGCACCTCACCCCACATCGTACAAATTTTACGTACAGGTGAAGCTGCAATATTATATTCACCGCAACAGCCTATTATTGACACCGTAGAAAAATCACTTAGCTCAGCATTAAAAGCTAATGGCTTGCAAATTAAAGCGCCAGCTGCCAATCAAGTTGAAATCATTATCGATAATGCTTTGGTAAGTGTTCAACAATCAATGATGAAATATAGCGCAAGTAATCAAATGAATATTCGTGTGGTTATAAATAATAGTAAAGGTACGTTAACAAAAACATTTAAAATAACGGGCACGAGTAAAGGGCCTCTAAAGGCGGATTTAGCGGTACTAGAGCGTGATTTTAATCAACAACTCGCGAAGTTATTAACACAAATAGTACAAAATGAAGAATTACAGCAGTTTATGCAATAGCTTTCAATGTGTTAACTTTCCTGCTTTTGCTTAAATAGAGAATTTCATCATGAGAAGTTTTTCGGTTATATTTTTATTTTTATTTTCAGTTACCTGTAATGCCAAGAACTTAGCGATAGACCCTGACAATCTATTTCCACAGGTAAAACTTGAAACCTCAATGGGAGTAATTATTGTTGAACTTGATAGAATTCGTGCTCCGTTGACCGTAGATAATTTTTTAACTTATGTTGTTTCAGGCGAGTATGACAACACAATCTTTCATCGTGTGGTGTCTGAATTCATTGTTCAAGGTGGCGGTTATAACGAAAATTTTGAACTTAAAAAAGTAAATGAAAACATAGTAAATGAGTCTGGTAACGGCTTAAAAAATGAAATAGGCACAATCGCCATGGCGAAAGAGCGTCATCCTCATTCAGCCAACAGACAGTTCTTTTTTAATGTTAATGACAATACCAGTTTAGATCCTGGCAGAAAGTGGGGATACACTGTTTTTGGCGCTATAACTGAAGGCCAGGAGGTTGTAGATGCTATGGCACTAGTAACAACAGACTATAGTGATGTAATGGGCTGGGAGGATGTTCCTTTAGAACCAATAATGTTAATTAAAGCCAGTTTATTGCCAGCGTTATAAAATGCTTTATCATGGTAAATATAAATCATTTCAAATATAAAAAATAATAATAAAAACAACAATAATAATAAAATTAACAGCCAATAAAATCCCCTTAAATATCGAGTACTAAATACTCGTTGGGTTCAGTGAATCGCATATGAGTTACAATTTCACTACGTCTTAACTTTGACAATTTTAGTTTTCTCTACGATAACTAAACAATGACAAACAACAAGACACGGAAATTATTACTAACTTATTTCCTTCGCTAAATTATTTATTGGCTAAATATTACATAAGGAATGTCATGATAATTGAGCAGTTTATCAATGAAAAGATCACACAAATCAGGGCCTATATTACCGCGGTTATCAATCATTCTATCCATTATACTGAACTCGACCATTTCGTCGAAAACACGATGGCAGAATGGACCTTACTCAGTGTTAGTGACGAAACCCCCAGTAATGCGAGAGAACGTGTGTTTTGGCATATAATGCATGAACTATGCCTTCATAGTGCTAATGATCTTGAACGAGATTTATACTTCAAAAGTGAAATATCTACCTGCTTAGATTTTTTCTCAGGTACAGGCAGTTACCCTATTGACTGCATAGGTTGGCGACCGCTGCCATAACCTCTAGAAATAAGCCTACAAAAGCAGGTTATAGGAAACAACTAATTACCTGTTACCAAAGATTAAACTTCTGTTTACTAATACATTTTGATAGCCTATTAGCTTACCTTCTCGCATTCATTAGGCTTTGAGCAATGCAATCTCCAACCTTTAAGCAAGCAATATTTAATCGTCGCATGCTAATTTGTATATTCACTGGCTTTAGCTCTGGGCTACCTTTGTTTATTTTATACCAACTCGTGCCGGGTTGGTTACGCTCTGAAGGAGTCAGCCTGACTGAAATAGGCTTATTCTCATTAATTGGTATTCCGTACGTTTGGAAGTTTATTTGGTCACCTTTAATGGACAGGTACTCTTTACCTGTTCTTGGTCGACGCCGCAGTTGGATGTTACTTACCCAAGTACTTTTACTCTTCTCCATCGCAGGTTTTGGGTTTGTTGACCCTGTAATGAACATTTGGAGTGTTGCTTATTTAGCTGCCTCTGTTGCATTTTTTAGCGCTAGCCAAGATATAGTACTCGACGCTTACCGACGTGAACTTCTACCTGAGCATGAATTGGGTTTAGGTAATTCTATTCACGTACAAGCTTATCGACTTTCTGGCTTAGTACCCGGTTCATTAGCTTTTATTCTAGCTGATCACATCAGTTGGCAAGCCGTATTCCTTATTGTTGCGGCTTTTATGTTTATTGGTATTTTTCTTAGCCTGACAATAAAAGAGCTTAACAATAGCGCACAAGCGCCAAAAACTTTACAAGATGCGGTTGTCTTGCCCTTTAAAGACTTTATCAACAGAGAAGGCATAAAATCAGCCTTGCTAATACTCGCTTTTTTATTTTTATATAAGCTAGGCGATAGTATGGCGACCGCGTTACAAACACCTTTTTTCATTGATTTGGGCTTCACAAAAACTGAAATTGGTGTTGTTGCTAAAACCGCGTCATTAATTGCTATGACCATAGGTTTGGCGGTTGGTGGTATAGTAATGATTAAGCTGAGTATTAATCGAGCTCTTTGGTTATTTGGTTTTGTGCAAATAATCAGTATTTTAGGTTTTGCTGCCTTAGCAGAAATTGGCCACAACACTTACGCCTTAGCTTTTGCAATGGGTTTTGAATACTTGGGCGTAGGCCTGGGTACAGCGGCCTTTACAGCTTTTATTGCTAGAGCAACTAACCCTGCATTTGCTGCAACGCAATTTGCATTATTTACAGCATTAACGGCATTACCCAGAACATTTGCTAATGCCACCACAGGCATGATTGTCGAACAGATCGGTTGGACTAATTTTTACTTCATATGCACCGCGTTAGCGATACCGGGTATGCTAATGCTATTAAAAGTTGCGCCATGGCGTGAACCAACTAAACAAGCAACGCAGGAGATAGCGTAACTATGATCAAACTATTTTTTCTTGTACCTATATTAATGTGCGCTATTTGGTATTGGTATTTAAAAAGTAATAACTACACCCTAAAAGAAGGATTAAAAGGCTTCGGTTATATTTTTGCTTTTAACGGTACAATTATCGCATTTTTTGTATTAATGTTATTTATAACGAATTAGTTAAATAGAATATATTTAATGGCTAAAATAAATAACTCATCGTTTTTAAATAGTCTACACCTAATGTTTCGGGTTAGTTAGTTCACCAAATACCTGATTATTATCTCATGTTATAAATACAATTTTTATCTATAAGGAAAATTCATGAAAACTTTACCAAGCCTAATATTATTAACAGCGGCTATATCAACAGCAAGCTTTTTAACCTTAACCACTAGCGCACAAGCAACAGAAGTAAGACAAGCAAGTAATGAAAAACAAGCTGATACGGCAATTACCTACCGTAAGTCTGTTCTGCAGTTAATTCGCAGTAATATGGGCCCCTTAGGCGCTATGGCTAAAGGTAATATTCCTATGAATGCTGATGTGATTACAAAAAACGCTGAGCGTATAGCTTTTTTAGCACCAATGATGCATGACTACTTTTCGCTGGATACCAGTAAATTTAATATAAAAACTGATGCTAAAGACAGCATTTGGTCAAACCATAAAGATTTTAGCAATAAAATAGATGACTTAGTTACTGCGGCTAATGGCTTAAAAATGGTTGGAGAAAAGAATGAAAAAGATAGTTTTAAAAAAGCTATCGGTGCCGTTGGTGCAAGCTGTAAATCTTGTCATGATGATTTCAAAAAAGATTAAGCGTTCATAAAAAAAAGTGCTCTCAATGAGTAAAATCAATGAAAGCACTTTTCCCCTAAAAATTCAGTCTGCTAAAGCCAATTCCATAATACAATTATAGCTGTACTTCAAACTACTTGAACTAGTGCATTAGTAACCAAAATAGTCATCAACAGGTACTGGCGGCCAGATTTCAATAATGAAATATAAGGTTATCGCTGTCATAGCAATACAGACTATAAAGCCTAACCACGGAAACGATCCTTGAGAATGTACAGCTTCATTTACTGTTTTCTTACCGGTGATCATTGCACTTGTTAAATGCTTTTTGTGCTTAATTTTATAAAACAAAATTACGCCTATATGCAGAACAATAAAGCCGAGTAGCACATAAACTATATTGTGATGTATAAAATTAGCTATAGCTTGCCAAAAATTATTCAGCACACCGTAGTATGGAGCATCATTAAAAATGTCATCTGTGGTAAATAAGCCGCTAATCGCCTGAGCTAGTATTAGTGACAACAAGGCTACAACAGAATAAGCGCCTGCTGGATTATGTCCAATGTAATCTTGTAAGCCTTTACCGCGTAAGTAATGTAAGGTCTTTACAGGTGATATGACAAACTGACTAAACTTAGCGTAGTAAGTACCTAGTACTCCCCATAAAATTCTAAAAATGACGATAGCAAGGCAGGCGTAACCGCCATAAAAATGCCACTGCGTAGCATTGGCTAGCATTTCTTCATCTAATACTTTTACACTGATAAATTGAAAAGCAATAATGATGACCAACAACCAGTGACAGATCCGAATAGGCAGATCCCACACTTTTATTTTCATCTCACTTACCCTCTTTAACTCATTCATACCAAATAAAATAAACAATCGAACACATCTAAGTGACCGAAACTGTTAATCATTACATTTTTCAAAAAATGTACTATAGCAATGTTCAAAGTAGGTCAGCGATTTTATTTAATAAATTATTGAAGATTAATAGCAAGGAAGGTAATACGAAGCGTTGGAGTTGGAGTTGGAGTTGGCGTTGGCGTTGGCGTTGGTATAAATATTACACTACAAAATAAGGTTTCAGCAATTTGTTAACATAATTATATAGCTGCGATTCCAAGTTGAGCTATTAACTCAGTCTAAAACGCAGCTATAAATATTTTGTTAATATTATTTTGTTAATATTGTTGTGTTAATAATATTTTTGACCAGTACCGATATAGATACTGGCGTAAAAATATATTTACTCAGCTAATGGCCGCATATGTGGGAACAATATAACGTCTTTAATCGTAGGTGAATCTGTGAATAACATCACTAATCGATCAATACCAATGCCTTCGCCTGCAGTAGGTGGTAAACCGTATTCAAGCGCTTGAATATAATCTGCGTCATAATGCATTGCTTCATCATCACCCGCGTCTTTACCTTCTACTTGGTTTTGGAAACGTGCAGCTTGGTCTTCAGCATCGTTAAGCTCTGAGAAACCATTGGCTAATTCGCGTCCACCAACGAAGAATTCAAAACGATCCGTTATGAATGGATTTTCGTCATTTCTACGGGCAAGTGGAGAAACTTCCCACGGGTATTCTGTGATAAACGTAGGTTGATCAAGCATGTGCTCGGCAACTTCTTCAAATATTTCACAAATATATTTACCTGCTCCCCAAACTTTCGACGCGTCAGTTTCTTTCACGCCAACAGCTTTTGCCATTGCTTTAAGCGCGTCAAAGTTAGCTTCAGGGTTACGTAAAATATTTTCGTCTAAATCATTACCGTGCAATAAAATCGCATCAACCATTGATAAACGAGTAAACTTTTGGCCAAAGTCATAGAACTTCTCTTCTACTACTTCACCATCAGCGTTTTTAACCGTATTACGAATAACAGAAGTCCCCATTACGTCTTCAGCTAATGTGCGTAGCATGTCTTCAGTAAGGTTCATAAGATCATGGTAATCAGCATAAGCTTGGTAGAATTCAATCATAGTGAATTCTGGGTTATGACGTGTTGATAAACCTTCGTTACGGAAGTTACGGTTAATTTCGAATACTTTTTCAAAACCACCAACAACCAAACGCTTTAGGTAAAGCTCTGGTGCAATACGCATATACATTTTAATGTCTAAGGCATTATGGAAAGTTTCAAAAGGTTTTGCTGAAGCCCCACCAGGAATGGTTTGTAGCATAGGAGTTTCAACTTCCATAAAATCACGGTCAGTTAAAAACTTACGAATACCATCAACAATTTTTGAACGAATTTTAAAAGTATTGCGGGTATCTTCGTTGATGATCAAATCAACGTAACGTTGACGATACTTTGTTTCAACATCAGATAAACCGTGAAATTTTTCTGGTAATGGACGTAACGATTTAGTTAACAGCTCGTATTTATCCATATTAACGTATAAGTCGCCTTTACCCGACATATGCATAGTACCGGTAACCCCGATAATATCGCCAATATCTAAAGTGCCCCAGCGCTCTTTAATATCTTTTTGCACTGTTTTGTGTGCGTAAGCCTGAATGCGACCTGTCATATCTTGCAATACTAAGAATGGACCACGTTTAGCCATAACACGACCAGCAATACTGTAAAGACCAGTTTCAGCTTCAAGCGTTTCTTTATCTTTTTCACCGTGTTCAGCTTGTAAATCAGCAGCATAGTGTTTTCGGTCAAACTTATTAGGGTGGCCATTAGCCGGACAGTTTTCTCGAATTTTTACTAATTTGCCACGACGCTCGGCAATCAACTTGTTTTCGTCTTGGTTTGCTTGATCAGTCATTTTATTTCTCGTGTTTAACGTAATATTGCTATTTAAATTAATGAAATGGTTATTATAAGCCAGATTTTAAACTAGCTTCTAGAAATTTGTTTAAGTCACCATCCAATACGGCTTGCGTATTTCGATTTTCGACTCCGGTACGTAAATCTTTAATACGACTATCATCTAATACGTAAGAACGTATTTGGCTGCCCCATCCGATATCAGACTTTCCGTCTTCTAACTCTTGTTTACCTTCGTTCTGTTTTTGCATTTCCATTTCATACAACTTAGCTTTTAAAAGCTTCATCGCTGTTGCACGGTTTTTATGCTGAGAACGATCCGCCTGACAAGCCACTACTGCACCTGTTGGTTCATGGGTAATACGTATAGCAGAATCCGTTTTGTTAACATGTTGCCCACCGGCACCAGAGGCACGAAAGGTATCTATGCGCAAATCTGCTGGGTTAATATCAATTTCGATATTGTCATCAATCTCTGGGTAGATAAATGCAGAAGCAAACGAAGTATGTCGACGACCACTAGAGTCAAACGGTGATTTTCGTACTAAACGATGTACGCCGGTTTCTGTTCGCAGCCAACCAAAAGCATATTCACCGGTGTATTTAATGGTACAACCTTTAATGCCGGCAACATCTCCGCCGGTCACTTCAATTGCTTCGGTTTTATAGCCATTGGCTTCACCCCAACGTAAATACATACGCATGAGCATTTCAGCCCAATCTTGTGCTTCTGTACCGCCTGAGCCTGACTGAATATCTAAGTAGCAGTTATTCGCATCGTGCTCGCCAGAGAACATACGGCGAAACTCTAACTTTTCAAGGCTAGTTTCTAACGCTTTTGTTTCCGCTTCGGCATCGTTAAAAGTTTCTTCGTCTTCTGCTTCAACAGCAAGCTCAACTAAGCCTTCGATATCTTCACAACCTGAATCCATCTCGTCAATGGTTTCAACAACGGCTTCTAATGCCGCGCGCTCACGACCCAATGCTTGTGCACGCTCTGGATCATTCCATACATCTGCTGATTCTAACTCACGTGAAACTTCAACCAAACGTTCTGACTTTTGATCGTAGTCAAAGGTACCCCCGAAGCAAATTGGTGCGTTCGCGAATTTCTTTAATTTTATTGAGTACTGGGTTAACTTCTAACATACTTTTTACTGATACGCCGTCATGGATGAAAATAATTGGTGAATATAGTTGCTAAATATAACAAAAAAAACAGTCGCGCATTGTAGCTTAATTATACGACTAAATAAACGCTTCCTTATGCTTTGAAATGTCCTTTTTATTATATTATTGTGTCCAAATAATGTCAC
>NZ_JACGWF010000133.1:0-7719 GCF_014077595.1 Colwellia sp. 6M3
CTATTAACTAACTTTCTAACTAAAATGAAATACTTGATTCAGCAGAACAGTTATCAGTACCTTGGTCACACACTTTATAAGTATATGTACCTGAAGTTTTAAAACTGTCTGTAAATAAACCATCATTTGCTGTTGTTGATCTTAATGAGCCATTTCTAAAGATATCAACATTACTTGTTACCGCTCCAGACCATGATAAATCAACTTTGTTTTTGCCTTTAGAACGATAACCATTAGTAGTTAAGCTAATATCACCGCCTGCTGGAGGAGGCGTAACACCACCGGCACAACCATTAGTAGTTAAGTATGCATCTGCAGTTGCCGCTTTAACAATACCGTAGCCAAAATATACATCTTTACCGGCAGCGCCATTATCTTCTGCTGTTGCTTTTAGCGCTTCACGTATTTCTGTACCTGTACATTCATTGTGGTTTGACCAAACTAATGCAGCAATACCTGAAACACCCGGTGTCGCCATCGATGTACCACTCATAAAGCCATAATCTGTTGCACCGATAGCAATATTAATCGTTGTAGCTGATAACAGAGCACTACGATCTTCAAACGCCGCGCCTACAGCAGGAATCGTTGTAGCATTTATATCGCCTAAAGTTCCGTATAACATACCTGCTTCGTTGTTAATCAAAACAGCGCCAATACCACCAGAGTTCTGACAGTTTTGAACTTTGTCGTGGAATGAAATAACACCACGGTCAATCACACAGACATTACCATTGGCAGCGCTATCTGTTGTTTCAGCAGTCCCCATATAATAAGTACTACCATTAACATTTCCGATGTTTTCCATAGAAGACGAAGCATATGCTGTGCCGTCTGCACTCATCGAAGCATTTGTTGCTAGTCCTGCAGGATATGTAGAAAGTGTGTCCACACCTCCGGCTGTTACTTCAACACAAATGGTTTCATCTGTGGTTGTCGTTACTTTTTTGCCACGTCCAGTAGATACTGTACAACTGGGAAATTGTGAAAAATCAGCAATATTGTTATTGGCATCGTTTGCACCGATCATCATCACCGAAGAATAACCTGCGGGATATGAGCGCACATTATTACCATCGTTTCCTGCAGCAGCGACGACTAAACCACCAGCGTCAGTAAAAGCTTTAAAGGCATTTTCTTCAGTACTGTTTGCAGCACCACCACCTAAACTCATACTAATGATATTTGCACCTGCCGCACTACATTTTTCAGCAGCGAATGCTAAGTCAGAAGAGTAGCCCCAACCTGCAGCGTTGAATACTTTTATAATATGCATATCAACACCTGGCGCCATTCCTACAACACCAATATTGTTATCTGCCGCACCAATAGTACCTGCCACATGTGTTCCGTGAGGACCACCATGCTCATCCCAATTACCAGTACCAGAATCATTATCACCGGTGATATTGTTCCATATAAAGTCAGAATTAGAACGATCTAGACCTGAGTCAATAACACACACTTTCATGCCTGCATTAGCATTAAAAACCACTTGATTTGCCTGTGACTGATATACCGCATAAGGCGTTAACTGTTCAGTCATCGCGTTACCAATATCGTCGTTGTATAAAGCACTCGCACTTCGGCGTTGATCTTCTTCAATCATTTGAATATGTGGATTGTTCATTAACCCTTTAACTTCTGCTAATGATTTTCCAGCAAAAGAGGCAGCAATAAATCCGTTACCATCGATTTTCAAGTCAGCATTAAGTTTTTTAGCTAACGCTTTCACAATTCCTTTTTTACTTTCATCAACTTTGATGATGTATCTATCATCAGCTGCTTGGGCTGTGAATGCAGATGTTACTGCAATGGCAATTATAGAGTTTGTAAATTTAGAAATTTTCATAGATGCTCCAGCTGTTTATGTAGTAAAGAACTTATTATTATTTTTTTGCTGTTAAGAAACTTGTCTTAAGTACTACACGATACTATCAGCAACACAAAAACCCTCTAGTATAAACGCGACGTTTTTTCATATAAAAGCGACAATAATTAATAAAACACAATAGAACCAATGACTTTAATAAATTAGCATTTATATTACTTGTCGTTTTTTTATTAAAAAAAGTCTTTTAATTGCTATTACAATCTCTTTAAAAACGCCAAGCTTAATTTCGATGATTAATCATCCTACGAGAAAAATAATACGTCCGATGTAGTATTAAATTACTGGATTCAGCGTAAAAACAATTGGAGTTACCTTTAGATGATAAATAATAGAACATTAGGATTAAGTGCTTTAACACTTTCTATAATTGCTGCAACGAGCAACGCGCAGACTTTTCAAGCAACTGAATTACAGCTTACCCCTGTTAATGCAAACAATACGATGACAGCAGTTAATGCTGACTTTACCCAATGGCGCGAAGATCAAAAAATTCAAAGCCATAACTTTACTGACCGCATTATTGTTAAATATAAAAATGGTTTTGAAGCACAAGCACTGAATGGCTTTGCTTCAGAAAAAGCGATGCCAAAAGGTCTAGCTAAAAAAGCAGGCCAGAGCTTAAAACATTTAAAGAAGCTTAAAAATGGTCGCCATGTTATTTCAATCGGCAAGCAAAAACATATTAATGACGTAAAAGCGATGGCGCTTGAGCTTAATAGTCATGCAGACGTAGAGTTTGCAGAACCAGATTTTAAACGCTACTTAATGGCACAAAATCAGCCTTGGGGTATCGCTGATACTCAGTCTGATCAACTTACTGATAATGATGCAGCAAACATGACTGTATGTATTATTGATTCAGGCTATCAACGTTCTAACCCAGATTTAAATGCTAACAATGCCTCAGGTACTAATAACTCAGGTACAGGTAACTGGTACCAAAATGGTGGTTCACACGGCACACACGTTGCAGGTACTATTGCTGCCGTAAATAACTCTGAAGGTGTTGTCGGTATTTTGCCGAATACTAATGTAAACTTACACATTATCAAAGTATTTAACGAGGCTGGCTGGGGTTATGTTGGTGAACTAGTTGATGCTGTTGATACCTGTGTTAATAATGGCGCTAAAGTTATTAACATGAGTTTAGGTGGCGCTGGTTCAAGTGTTGCTGAAAAAAATTCATTACAAGCGGCTGCAGATTCAGGCGTTTTACTAATCGCTGCTTCAGGTAATGACGGTGATGCAACTCTATCTTACCCTGCTTCATACGATGCTGTTATGGCGGTAGGTGCACTTGATCAGGGTCGTCAACATGCAGAATTCTCTCAATATACACCACAAGTTGAAATTTCAGCTCCAGGTGAAGCTATTTTGTCTACGGTTGCCGGTGACGGTCGTCTAGGTTATATCTCATTGGGTTCTACTACATATGGTAATGATGAAGTTGTACCTCAAACACATTATGTACAAAGCGCAGGTAGCTTTACAGTAAGCAATGTAAATAGCTCGGCTAATGGTGTTTTATCTGCTTGTACACTTTCAGGAAGCACTTATAGCTGTTCAAACGTTTCAGGTAATATTTGTTTGGCTGAACGTAATGACAACCAAAAAGGTAGTAACTACCCAGAAATAAACCCAGCAAAAGCTTGTGCTGATGCAGGTGCCTCTGGTGTTATTGTTTATAGTAATAGTGCACGTCCAGGTTTACAAAACCCATTTTTAGTTGATGCTAACACTGATGTAACTGTACCAACAGTTTCAATAAATCGTGCTTTAGGTTTACAACTTATGAACCAGTTAGGCGTATCGGCTAATTTGAATGTAGTAGGTAATCAAAATTACGCTTATTACAACGGTACTTCAATGGCTACACCTCATGTTTCGGGTGTTGCTGCTATTGTTTGGAGTAATAACCCAAGCTGTAGTGCAACAGAAGTTCGAAATGCATTAAAAGCAACAGCGATTGACTTAGGTGCAGCTGGACGTGATGACAAAACCGGTTTTGGCTTAGTACAAGCTAAAGCGGCATCTGATGCATTAGCAGCAAGCTGTGGAACAACCACTCCTCCTCCTACAGGTGGTGGTAATGAGCTTTCAAATAGTGTTGCTATAACAAACTTAGCTGGCTCAGCTTCACAAGAACTAAGCTTTACAATGGTTGTACCTGCCGGTGCAACAAATCTAAACTTTGATATGGCTGGTGGTACGGGCGATGCTGACCTTTACGTTAAATTTGGTTCTGCTCCTACAACATCAAGTTATGACTGTCGTCCATACAAAGGTGGTAATGCAGAGTCTTGTCCAATTGCAACAGCACAAGCAGGAACTTACCATGTGAAAGTTATTGGTTATTCAGCTTTTAATGGTGTTAGCTTGACTGGTAGCTTTACTGAACCTACAACAGGTGGTGTTGCTACAGGTGGTAGTGCTTCTGTAACTGATATTTCTGTAGCTCGTCGTGCATGGACTTACTACACAATTGATGTACCAGCTGGTATGTCTACACTTGATTTTAATATGAGTGGTGGTACAGGTGATGCAGATTTATACATCCGTCGTGGTGCTAAGCCAACTACATCTACATATGACTGTCGCCCATATAAAAGCGGTAACTCAGAAGCATGTGCATTTACTGACCCAGTAGCTGATACATGGCACATAGGTATTTACGGATACTCTGCAGCAAGTGGTGTTAGCTTAGATGTTACATACAATCCATAAATAATTGATAACTAGATCCCAACTAGTGTAGTAATTAGAGAAAGTACAATGTACTTTCTCTTTTTTTTGCTCATTATAAATGCCACACTTTTCCATTCAAACAGTAATAATACCTAGCCTCCATGGCATTTAGCTACTTAAAACATCCCTTGGCTCGATTCTGAAGATCATATCAACCTAAACAAAGGATATTGTATTGAATCTAATTAAACATTAGGACACTATAAAGATGGTCTAGATCTAATACTCATATTACAATTTAACTTGCCTTTAAACAGTTATTGAAACTGACTTTTCTATCGTTACTGGCAAGGATGATTTGAACCTCGGGACAACAATTAATTTCCAGCTAGATACAACTACGTTATCAACACTAAGTGATAACAAGGTGTTTACCTTTAAAAAATTCTTCATGAACATACAGGAATGTACAGATGATAAAAGGCAATAAAACTGTACTGCTATTCGATCTAGACGGTACTTTGCTTGACAGTGCACCAGATCTTGCTGCAGCAATAAATGAAATGTTAATTTCACTCAGCTTAAAAGTATTTTCACAAGAAGTTATCCGAGGCTGGGTAGGTAATGGTGCTAAAACCTTAGTTGAACGTGCTTTATCACATTCTATAAATAACCAGTCTGAAAATAGAAAATTTAGTGAAGCTGAAATAAATAACGCCTTAGCAATATTTTTAACATACTACCAACAGAAGCTCTGTGTTGAGTCTGTATTATATAACGGCGTAAAAAAAACCTTATTAGCGTTAAAAAAACAGGGGTATCGTTTAGTGATTATTACTAATAAACCAACTATATTTATTGCACCTATTATAGCGAGTTATAACTTAACTGATTTATTCGAGTTACAACTTGGCGGAGACAGTTTGAAAGAGCGTAAACCACATCCTCTCCCGTTGTTGCACGCTTGTAAGGTGTTAAACGTTTCCACAGATGAATGTATCATGATAGGTGACTCTAAAAACGATATATTGGCAGCTAAAGCTGCAAATATGCAGAGCATAGGGTTAACTTACGGGTATAACTATGGCGAGGATATTAATACACATAAGCCTGACTGGTGTTTAGATACATTCCCTGAGTTAATACCATTATTAGATAAAGTTTTTAGCTAACTCTTCAGGGTATTGTCGTTGCTTAGCTAAAGTAACCGCTAAATTTGTTACCTCGGCATCTGTACACTTTAATGTAACGGGGAAATAGTGTTCATGAAGATGCTTGCCCAATAGAGTTTTATTAACTAAACCAACATCTTGTAAGTTTTGCAAAATTTCATCTGCAGCCGCTAATGCCGAGGATGCTTTTACTATTTCGGTACGCGCGTAATGTTTACCATAAAAAGAAACATCAGCTGCACGCAAGCTAGCATCATCACCAGGTATTTGTTGAGCACCAAACATAGGCTTTGCCGCAACCCTTGCTTGTGAAAAGTTTTTAATATATCTCGCAAGATGTCCGATAGAGCCTAATGTTCTATCGTTTACTATCGTTGATGGCCATTGTTGATCAATCTTTTTGATAAATCGTTCAGCTAATATAGGTTGGGCACTTTGCTCACCACTCGTCACTAAACCTTTTTCAAATAAGGTAATGTCTTGAGTCATACCATGCAATTGAAAATAACCATTTTGATATGGTGTCAATTGTGCCATGCCATTAGGTGTGCCACGCTCACCGTGAAAAACAACTTCAGGCCATAGTCCTTTACATTCAGGCCAATGTGCAACATATGCGGCTTTAAATTCAACCATACGTTGGCGTTTCGCTTGTAGCATGTCATCAATTTCACCACTTTTGAAACCGCAGGCATTAATTATGTAATCAAAGTCTTCATCAATTGGGTCATTAATTTGATCAACGCTATAAGTTAGCCGCCACTTTTCATCATCAACCAATTTAGTGACTTTTATAACTTGGCTATTAAGCTTAATTTGACAACGAGGCAGTTTTTCAATGGCTAGGGTTGCGATAGCTGCTAGTCGAAAAGCAGACCAACCATACTCTTGCACTAATAACACAGGGTATTTCAATTTATCTAGATCAACCTGCTGGGCAAAAGCTACTAACCAGTCTTCATTACTATTAGCTATTGTTGGCTGTTCCTTCTTCCTTAATCGGTCTAGATCACTACGATCAAAGGTCAAAAAATATTGTGCCGGATCACCTAACACTTTATTACTAAGATCTTGTGATACCAACTGAGCATAATACTCACTGAGCTTTTTTAAACGTGGTAAAAAATCAACAACTTCACCTTTATCCGTTTTAGGTAAAGCGATTATAGTTGGACGAAAGTTAATACTATGTGGATACACTTTTATTGTATCTATCGATTGCTTTAATAAAGTAAAACATTGTTGTTCTGATATTTCACGATATAAATTTCCACCGGCATGTAAGTGACAAAAAGGAGGGCCATTAACTAAACTCGGCCCTTTTTCTATTAACGTAGTATCAATACCTAACTCAGCAAAACGTAAAGCAATAGTTGAACCCGCAACACCACCACCAATAATGGCAATTTTTGTATCTGAGTCAATTAAAGGTTGAAGAGTAGTTTCGGTGTTATTCATAATACTTACGATAGAATACTTATGTATCAGTATTTTACTTCGACAGACGTCATTTGCGTAGATGTAATTACTAAAAATAACAATTAATGTGCGTTTATTATCAGCTTAAAGGATTAAATTTGAATTGAATTCTCTATTTTCTCTTAGAACAAGTTAAACCATAGAAATTTTCGTATATTGTTTACCTCTTCAGAAAGCAAAAAAACCGTAGCGTTAGCTACGGGTTTCTCTTAATAGAAGCCTAACAATGACGTGCAAGTTCCTACATGGATGTAGGTTAGTAGAGTAATGCAGGAGCAATTACCGAGATGAACTAATGCCGTGAGCACATGGATGTGCAGGAACAGCGTCCCTCTCACATAACGAGTTTTAGTTTATAAATTCCAGACAGCAAAAAGCCCGACTCTTTCGAATCGGGCTCTTCTAAATAGAAGCCTAGCAATGTCCTACTCTCACATGGGAACTCCCACACTACCATCGGCGCTAACACGTTTCACTTCTGAGTTCGGA
>NZ_JACGWF010000022.1:0-53411 GCF_014077595.1 Colwellia sp. 6M3
AAGCGAGATGCGCATTCTACGCAACTCAGTTTTAATGTCAACGTTTTATTTGAATTTATTTTAAAAGTTTTTAAAACTTTCAAAACCTATCTTTAAAACGTTAAGTTAACCAATTCAGCCTAAACCGTGCTAGATAACTTATTAAAACAGTTCGTTGGGGTGACCCCTTGGAACTGGAGCGCATTTTAGAGATTTTTGACCTCACGTCAACCGCTAAATGCATTTAATTTCGAAAATGTGTTTGTTTGCTTTTTTATTGAACTAATTGCCTAGTTTACAGACTAAATAGTATGAAGTTGGCCAAGTTTGGCTAGCAGTTTATTTAAAGTATTTGTTCTTATGTACAAATAAACAGGAGATATATAGTAATTTATACTCTATATTGTTTTAAACATAAGAATAATAATACAAACATACAGGAACTTTCCTTAGTGTTTGTTCAGAGAGCATAACAAATGAAAAAATTAATCATCTTGTTAATGCTTGCTGGCATTAGTAGTACAGTTATGGCAAAGGATATTGCTGAGTATAAACAGGAACGTTTAATAGCTAAGATATTAAACCAACAAGTAAAGAAACATAGAACAATTCAAAGCAGTGTACATTCTATACTTTCACGTTACCCTGAAAAAGTAGATACCGTTATGGCAGTTGCTTTTAAGCGCTACCCTGAAGAGTATCGTCAAATTATGTTAGGAGCGTTATCAGCCCAACCCGTTTTGGCTTGTGATGTAATTGCTAATTCAATTAAAGCTAAAGTTGCTCCAAGCAGTGAACTAGTTGAAATAGCGATAAAAGCTGAACCGGCATATGCTCAAGAGATAGTTAATACTGCTGTAAAATTTAATCCTAGTGAAATTGAAAACATTGTTCGAATCGCTATACGAACCGAGCCTTACGATACGAGTAACATCGTCAATAACACCGCATCTAGTTATCCTAGTAAAATGTTGAATATACTCACCGCAGCTATTACTGCGATACCTGAACAAGCCAGTAATATAGTAAAGGATATTTTAGCTATATTCCCTAATCAGGCTGACACGGTAGTTAAAACAGCGATTATTCAAAGTAAAGATAACCAATACGAAGGTATAGTAAATGCAGCTATAGATTCTGGCTTTGATAAAGACTCAGCCATTGCAGCTGCAATTGCTGGCGGTGCCAATAAAGATACCTTGGCTAATTTAAAGCATTAAGCTGATATCTTTACAATAAGTTTGTAATACGAAAAAGCCCAGTAATTACTGGGCTTTTTATTGTCTGCTATTAAGTGATTATATTAGCTTTGTTCTCGCTCAATCGCTCTGTATGCAATATCAGTTCGATATTCAACACCCTGCCATGAAATTTGCTGTAATAATTCATAAGCTGCCTGTTGCGCTTTAGTAACATTAGCACCTAATGCAGTTGCACATAACACACGACCACCTGCGGTAACTATGGCACCATCTTTTTCAGCTGTACCGGCATGAAATATTTTTCGATCAGATGCTTTATTAGTATCTAGTCCCGAAATAATATCGCCTTTTGGATAACTTGCTGGATATTTAGCTGCCGCCATTACAACGCCCACTGCCGGACGTGGATCAAAATCAATCGTTGCTTTGTCTAATTCACCACGGCAAGCCATCATACATAATTCAACAAGATCAGATTTTAAACGCATCATAATAGGTTGAGTTTCTGGATCACCAAATCGGCAATTGTATTCAATCACTTTTGGTATGCCATCAGTATCAATCATTAGTCCTGCATATAAGAATCCGGTATATGGCGCACCTTCTCTAGCCATACCTTCGACCGTTGGCATAATTACTTCATTCATTGCACGTTGATGAATTTCTGCAGTAACAACGGGTGCAGGAGAATATGCGCCCATGCCACCAGTATTTGGACCTTGATCACCATTGTATGCACGCTTATGATCTTGGCTGGTCGCAAATGCTAAAACATTCTTTCCGTCAACCATCACTATAAAACTAGCTTCTTCACCTTCTAAAAACTCTTCAATTACTACGCGATGTCCTGCATCACCAAAGGCATTTCCGGCAAGCATATCTTGAATCGCATCTTCTGCTTCTGCCAGTGTCATTGCTACAATTACACCTTTACCCGCAGCAAGACCGTCGGCTTTAACAACAATGGGAGCACCTTGTTCACGAACATAGGCCAGAGCAGGTTCAATTTCAGTGAAGTTTTGATAACTTCCAGTAGGAATATTGTTTCTAGCTAAAAAATCTTTGGTGAATGATTTCGAGCCTTCAAGTTGCGCTGCTTTTGCACTAGGTCCAAAAATCATTAAATCCTCAGCTTGAAAAGCATCAACCACGCCATCGACTAGCGGTTGTTCAGGACCAACAATCGTTAAAGCAACTTTATTATCTTTAGCAAAATTGACTAAAGCTGGAATGTCGCCAGCAGAGATCGCAATATTTTCTAATTTAGCTTCTGTAGCCGTACCTGCATTACCTGGTGCAACAAACACTTTTGTTACTGAAGATGATTGTGCAGCTTTCCATGCTAACGCATGCTCACGACCGCCACTACCAATGACCAAAACATTCATTCAATTACATTCCTAGTTTGTTAAATCGCTATAGCCTATTAAAAACAGACCATAGCGGTTCAATATTATTTTACAAATTTTAATGTCATGCGATCACTTTCGCCAATCGCCATATATTTAGCTTTATCTTCATCGCCTAAACGTAATACCGGCGGTAAGGTCCAAACACCTTTTGGATAAACAGCCATATCTTTTGGGTTAGCATTTATTTCACTGCTTGCTGCAAGGGTAAAGCCAGCCGCTTTTGCTTGTTCAATCGTTTTACTTTGCGAAACATAGCCGATTGCTTTTTTAGGGTCAACGCCTTCAGGTAAACGATGCTCTACTACACCTAATATGCCACCTTTTTTCAACGCTTTGTATGCATCTTTAAACGCTTGTTCGACACCTTCATCGCGCCAGTTGTGTAGGTTACGAAATGTTAATACCATATCAGCAGTACCTGCAGGAGCAAGTTCACTTGTTTGGCGTGGTATAAAGTTTGTTAACTCAACTTCACTAAAAACGTCATTGCTCGCAAGCATTTTAACTAATTGTTTACGTGAATTACTGTAATAGTTATCTTCGCCAGTATCTGGGTAATGTGCTCCGTAAAGCTTACCTTTGCCTTTAAGGGCTGGCGCTAAAATTTCGGTATACCAACCACCGCCTGGTGTAATCTCAACAACAGTCATCATTGGGTTAAAACCAAAAAACTCTAAGGTTTGTTTTGGATGACGGTATTCATCACGTGCTTTGTTTTTTGCTGAACGGTGATCGCCCGCAATAGCTTTTTCAAGTTGGCCTTGATGATGAGCATCTTGATGAGCGGCAACGAAACCTGAACATAATAAAGTTGCAGACACGATTGACGCGGTAAAAACTTTTTTGAACGTTTGAGCTGTTGTATGCATTTTATCTTCCATTAACGAGTAAATTTTTATAGAAGCTAGTTATAGCAGATTTCTACCAGATGTTCAGTGCCGAAAGTTTTATCTTATCGACAAAAAGCAGCATTTAAACTTAATTACATGTCACAAAATATTAATTTTACTTCAAACAGGCAAATTTCAACCGATTTAGTAAAAATGATAGCCGAATAACTACACCCAGATAAAAGGATTACCTGAGCATAGTTTACTCATTCAGACTTATTAATGACGAAAATGACGCATGCCGGTAAATACCATTGCGATATTATGTTCATCTGCTGCAGCAATAACTTCATTGTCACGCATAGAACCGCCTGGCTGAATTACTGCCGTAATACCGGCTTCAGCTGCAGCATCTAAACCATCACGAAATGGGAAGAATGCATCAGATGCCATTACCGAGCCTGCCACTTCTAAGTTTTCGTCCGCAGCTTTGATACCGGCAACTTTCGCCGAATATACACGACTCATTTGACCAGCGCCTACACCGATAGTCGAGCTGTTTTTAACGTAAACAATGGCATTAGATTTAACATATTTCGCTACTTTCCAACAAAATTGTAAATCGCGCATTTCTTCAGTGGTAGGCTGACGTTTAGTAACAACGGTTAGTTCATCACTTGTTACACTACCTTGGTCTGTGTCTTGCACTAATAAACCACCATTAACACGCTTAAAATCAAAACCAGTGGTTTTCGAAGACCACTGGCCACAAGCGAGTAAACGTAAATTAGGTTTAGTGGCTACAATTTTTGCCGCTGCATCAGAAATACTAGGGGCAATAATAACTTCCACAAATTGACGAGAAACAATAGCTTGTGCCGTTTCTTCATCTAATTCACGGTTAAAAGCGATAATGCCACCAAAAGCAGACGTTGGGTCTGTTTTATAAGCACCTTCATAAGCCGCTAAAATATCATCACCAATGGCAACACCACATGGGTTTGCATGTTTAACAATAACGCATGCTGGCTCATCAAATTCTTTAACACATTCTAAAGCAGCATCTGTATCAGCAATATTATTATAGGATAATGCTTTACCTTGAAGTTGCTTCGCGGTTGAAACCGATGCTTCTTCAGGAGACGCTTCTACATAGAATGCAGCATCTTGATGTGAGTTTTCACCGTAGCGTAAATCTTGCTTTTTAATAAACTGGCTATTAAAAGTGCGTGGGAATTTTTGACTCTCTAAATCAACGGTTTCATTGCTACCATGTGCTGGTAACATTTTACCAAAGTAGTTAGCGATCATACCGTCGTATGCTGCAGTGTGTTCATAGGCAGCAATGGCTAAATCAAAGCGTGTTTGATAAACCAATGAACCATTGTTAGCATTCATTTCAGCTAAAACTCGGTCGTAATCATGAGCATTAACGACAATAGTGACATCTTTATGGTTTTTAGCAGCAGCACGAACCATCGTTGGTCCACCAATATCGATATTTTCAATCGCGTTTTCTAAAGAGCAATTCTCATCGGCAACAGCATTAGCAAATGGATAAAGATTGACGACAACAAGGTCAATCGCATTAATGTCATTTTCAGTCATTACTGCTTCGTCAATACCACGACGCGCTAAAATGCCGCCATGAACTTTTGGATGCAAAGTTTTAACACGGCCGTCCATAATTTCTGGGTGACCTGTGTATTCAGATACTTCTGTTACTTTAATGCCATTTTCAGCCAATAACTTCGCGGTACCACCTGTAGATAAAAGGTCGACGCCTTTTTGTGATAGTGAGCGAGCAAATTCAACAATACCGGTTTTGTCTGAAACACTTAATAGTGCACGTTTGATTGGGCGTGGTGTATCCATGGTTTTTCTAATTACCTATAAATTAAAATAAAATGGTTGTCTTACCTATAACAGATGCCTGCAGTGCGGTGTAGTCCGCTAATACACATCCATTATCATTGTTATGCTTTATTACTCTGACCTAGATGCTAAAGTTGACTAACTGGATAACTTTTACATCTCTAAAAACAAAAAAGCACCCGAGGGTGCTTTTAATTGACAGGCTAACCTGTCGTACTTTTTAGTTCATGCCGTATTTTTTTAACTTCTTACGTAAAGTACCGCGGTTGATGCCTAATAAGTTAGCTGCGCGGGTTTGGTTACCACGCGTGTATTGCATTACTTCTTCAAGCATTGGCGCTTCAATTTCTGAAAGTACAAGGTCGTACATATCATCAACGTCATTACCGTTTAACTGTGACAAGTAGTTTTTAATAGCTACTTTCGCTTGTGTGCGTAAAGGCGAGGCCTTTGTCTGAGTTTGTAGATCACCGGTAATAAATGGAGAGGAAATATTTTGTTCAAACATAAAGTTCAGACTCTTTCTAAAGTTAAATTATCAAAATACATAGTTAATGCGTCAAGTTGTTGTGAAACCGACTCAAGTGCATTAAAAATAGAACGAAACGATTTTCCTTGTTCATGCGTTTGCATGTACCAAGAAACATGTTTACGGGCAAAACGTACACCCATAAATTCACCGTAAAATTTGTGTAATTCCATTACGTGTCCAATTAAAATTGAACGTACTTCATCCGTTGAAGGAGCAGGCAAATGCCTACCCGTTTTCAAAAAATAATTAATTTCTCGAAAAATCCAAGGTCTCCCTTGGGCACCACGACCAACCATAATGGCATCAGCCCCAGTGTAATTCAGCACTTGTTCCGCTTTTTCCGCACAAGTAATATCACCGTTAGCAACAACAGGAATAGTCACACTTTGCTTAATTGCTTTTATGGTGTCGTACTCTGCATTACCTTTATAAAAGTCATTACGAGTACGGCCATGCACAGCTAGTGATTGAATTCCGTTATGTTCAGCAATATTGGCTATTTCAATACCGTTGCGAGTGTTTTCACACCAGCCAGTTCGAATTTTCAACGTTACGGGAATATCTACCGCATTAACCACAGCTTTAACAATTTGCTCGACTAACGCGGGTTCTTTCAGTAACGCTGAACCTGCTAATTTTTTATTTACTTTTTTTGCTGGACACCCCATATTGATATCAATAATTTGAGCGCCATTATCAGCATTGAACCTAGCAGCAAAAGCTAATTCTTCAGGATCTGAGCCGGCAATTTGCACGGAACGTATACCTGCTTCTTCGCTATGCAACATACGACGTTGAGATTTACCGGTATTCCACACTTTTGGATTAGACGACATCATTTCTGATACTGCTAACCCTGCCCCCATCTGACAACATAATTGTCTGAATGGTTGATCTGTAATTCCCGCCATGGGTGCAAGCATAGTATTGCTTGCTAAAGTGTATGGACCTATCTTCACGCTGTTGTTTTTTTGAGCTACTAGTCAAAAGGGCGCTAAGTTTACGCGTTTTTTTTAGGATTGAAAAGGATATAAATTGAACAAAAAGCGCTTTTTTTTACGTTTTTTATATTGACATTTTATAAAGTGTTAATGCGAGCAGATTTTGTACAATTTGATAACAAAACCTGCTCACTTTTTAAGACATTTATAAAAAACTATTTGCGAACACCTGACAAGCGAACCCACTCTTCTTGAACCTTTATCGGATCCATCTGACAAAACTCACCATAAATAGTTTGTAATTGCTGAGCCTGCTCTTCTAAAACGCCTGATAAAGCGAGTACGCCGTTACTGGCAACATATTCAATTATCACAGGAGCAAGCTCGCGTAATGGTCCTGCTAATATATTTGCCACCACAACGTCGGCTTTAAATTTGGGTTGATCTTTTGGGAGAAATAATTCTAAGCGGTCTTCACATTGATTGCGTTTTGCATTTTCTAAACTGGCTTGTAGTGCTTGAGGGTCAATATCAATACCAATGACTTTTTTCGCCCCTAATTTAAGCGCAGCTAATGACAAAATTCCTGAGCCACAACCGAAATCGACCACGGTTTTGCCTACCAGGTCTAAACCATCAAGCCATGTTAAACATAAAGCCGTTGTTGGGTGAGTACCAGTACCAAACGCTAAGCCGGGATCAAGCATAACATTTACCGCACTCGGGTCAGGCACTTCACGCCAACTTGGGCAAACCCATAAACGTTGACCAAACTTCATCGGATGAAAATTGTCCATCCATTCGCGTTCCCAGTCTTTGTCTTCCAATTGCTCAAGTTTGTATGCCATATTGGCTTTATCTGGATGAATACCTTTTAAGTAATTAAGTACTTTATCCATATCATGACTTGCATCATATAAGCCCATTACGACTGTATTGTTCCAATAGATAACTTCGTCACCGGGTAAAGGTTCATATATAGGTGTGTCTTTAGCGTCGATAAAAGTAACGGCTTGTGCACCACACGCGCTAAGCCAATCACTATATTTTTCGGCAGTGTCTTCATCAGCACTTAATCTAAGCTGGATCCAGGGCATGTTTCTTCTCATTAAAATTTTTTTGCTAGTTTATCATTCTCTACCGCGACAAAATAGCTTCTTTAGCCATATACTAAGCTAATAACCTTCGGTAACTTAGTGCGTTCATAAAAATCACAAGCTTAGTAATCACCCCTTATTTAAATACAATTACTTGCTTGAATTAAACAAACCTTAAGGATAAAAAATGTTAGATTTACTACCCGATTTATTCGACGACCACGCTGATAAGCTTTCTTTGGCCGCCCCTATTTTTAAAGACTATGGTGGTAACACTATATTTCATGGCGAAATAGTCACAGTGAGTTGTTACAACGATAATTCCAAAGTTAAAGAGCTAGTCGCCACTGACGGTACCAATAAAGTGATGGTTGTTGATGGCAAAGCCAGTATGACAAACGCTTTGCTTGGCGACATGTTAGCCGAGTTGGCTGTAAAAAATGGTTGGCAAGGAATTGTTATTAATGGCTGTATTCGTGATGCAGGCACAATAGCCACCTTACCTATAGCAGTAAAAGCATTAGGTTGTAGCCCTATAAAAACTGAAAAGTTAGGTAAAGGCGAAATAAACCAACAAATTAACTTTGCGGAGTTAAGCTTTTCACCTGGTCAATACATTTATGGTGATCTTAATGGCTTAGCCACCAGTACAACATTAATATCTTTTTAACGCCTAGCATCTTAATTCATTAAACACAGATAAAATTAACATTGACCCCGAAGGTTAGAGATTAACAATGAAGTACTTCCCTATATTTTTAGACGCCAAATACATTAACGCTATGATAATAGGAGGCGGTGAAGTCGCGGCTCGCAAAATAGATTTATTATTAAAGTCGACCACTGATATTACTATTATGTCGGAAACATTGAATAGCAGTGTAGAACGACTAGTCAATTTACATCAATTGACCTGGCTTAAGCATAATTATCAACCAGGCCACCTTAGCAACGCCAATATTGTTATTGCCGCTACTGACAGTATCGAAGTTAATAGCGCCGTTGCAGCTGAGAGCACACAACTAAAGTTACTCACTAATGTAGTCGATCAACCTGAGCTTTGTAACTACATCACGCCAGCCATTATTGATAGAACTCCCATGATAATAGCTATGTCTAGCTCTGGTAGTGCGCCTATTCTCTTACGTATGTTACGAGAGCAGATCGAAAAAACGTTACCTAACGGTTATGGCAAGTTAGCCGAATTTTCATTTAAATTCAGAGATCATGTTAAAGCACGGGTGAAAAGCATACGTGACCGTCGTACTTTTTGGGAACGCACATTACGAGGTAGCATAGGTGAAGCTATATTAGCTGGCGAAACAACCTCGGCTGAGCAACAATTAATTGCCAGTTTAAAAGTTCAAGTTCCCCCTCCAAATGGCGAAATAGTCTTTATATATACAGGTGATGGTAATCCTGACAACCTGACACTAAATGCGCACAGAGAAATGCAATTTGCTGATGCCGTTTTTTACGATCAAGAAGTTAATACCGATATCATTGAATACATCAGGCGTGACGCCAGTAAATTTCCTCAAGATATATCATCAAGTATTTTAATTAATGTTCAGCACGCGCTAGATTTAGCCGAAAAGGGTGAAAAAGTTATATATTTACTGCACGGTACATTAGAGCTACCTAGCAATAAAACCTTAACTGAAAGTGTTATTGCAAAAAAACATATTTATAGCGGCAGCTAATAATTTGAGTTCGATAGTGAGTAAGATGAAATAAACGCATTAAAAAATAATGCTATTGTGCACGTGCAATGTAATAAGGGACGAAGCCCCCATCATTAAAACGGTATCGCTTGGCTAATATCGACATATAACGCACCAAAAATAAGCTGATTATGACTTAATCAGCCTAGTTAAGGCTTGCTTATGCTAAAAGTGAAATTGCCACCAGTAGCATAAATACCGCAGTAATATGTACTTGATCAATGATAGGGCTTGCAGTGGGGAATTGATTAACATCTTGCATAAGTAACTCACCGGTAAACATATTAACTAAGTAATACTATAGAACCGTCAATAGTCGATTAAGTTCCAAGCTTTACGCTTCCTTACATTTATATTGTTTTATGCTACTTATATATGTAGTTATCATTATGTAGTCATCATTTAATTAATATATCACCTTAAATTCGCCAACTAATAACTTACACCGATGAATGCGGCTGCGAAGGGTATCTTAATATGATCACCGATAACGCTAAAGATCTCCGTGTATTAATTGACTGTGTAATAGGGAAAACTCAATTTTCAGCCTGTAAAGTCACTGTTGCTAGGCTACCGTATCAGCGATATATTGTTTTTAAACGGCTACGGTTGCGTTTGGCAAACCCAGAATGGTAAACATTATAAAAACCAGCTAACCAACAAGAAATGTTTTACATACCCAAACTGTATTCGGCTTAATTTCCTTCAATATAGGCCTTTTATTAACAACCTCTCCATTCACACTGTCTCATCACTTGAATCACCAAAGTAAAAATTTTAATGGCTTTTTATGAAGTGAAATCTATCTTATTGATAATAAATCACCACATTACGCTCAAATGATAGACAACCCTAAACAAGTGTAATAATCTGACAAGAGCTTGGTTTATAATAACTAAATGTGTAAAAACAGGTTATTTTATAATTTTGAGTTACACTGAATTAAAGAGAAAAGTCTAATAAATGGAATGTAATAGATGCCAAATAATAAAGATATCAAAAAAGAGCAACAGCAAGATGTAGCTCAAGTAAATGAACTTGATCAGCTTCGGCAAATTGTGTTTGGTGCAGCTGAGCAACAACTAAAACAACAAATTGCCTCTACACGCAGTGATCTTGAACACGCGTTGAGTAAACAAAATTCCAGCTTTAACGATCGTCTAACGCAAATGCAGGAAAGTATTAACCAACGATTTTCTAATTTAGAGCAACAATTACAACTTGCAGATAAAAGTCACGACGATAACGAAGCTTCAATTGAGAAAAACCTTGCTAGTTTATCATCAGAACATGAAATGTTTGCTAGTACCACTCTACAAGATTTTAAAAATATAGAACAAGCACTTGATAATGAAAGTCAGTCGCTTACTCGTAATTTCAACGATCAGCTAGAGCAATTGAAAACCCACCTCGAATCCGTATCAAAAGAACTTAGCTCGTCAAAAACCGATAGAAAAACACTCGCTAAATTACTAGCAACTATGGCAACAAATTTAGAAGATGATGAATTATAATGCCCACCGATGCAGCAAAAGAAGCTGAGTCAGCGCAACAATTAGAACAAGTTCGTACGCTACTGTTAGGTAAAGACAACAGTAGAATTACCGACAGTTTAAAAAAAGATGCGCGCAAAATAGTAGCTGAAGTTATCACTGAAGCGCTGCACGATAGGCAACAAAAAGACAATTCAGTAGATAAAGTATTACAACCTTTTGTAGAAGACTCGGTGCAAATCTCTGTCGCGCACAATAGCGAACAAATGGTTATCTCTTTATATCCTATTGTCGGTAGTTTAGTGAGGAAATCAGTTGCGGCTTTCCTCAGCGACTTTATGGAAAGAACCAATCAGTTAATAGAGAATAGTTTAACAATAAAAGGTCTAACGTGGCGATTTAAAGCCCGACAAGGCGGTGTGAGTTACTCGCAATATGCTGCCTCGCAAACTTTTATCTATCGGGTTGAGCATGTTTTTCTTATTCACAGAGAGACTGGTCTACTGCTCAATACTGTCGCATTGGATAACGAAAGCAAAAGTGATGCTGACATTGTATCGGCAATGTTAACAGCAATTAATGATTTTGTGGGTGACTCGTTTTTAACCAACGATGATCGGCTCAAAGAACAATTACAATCAGTGACTACCGAAAACTTCACCTTATTGATCAAGCCTGGACCAAGTGCATTAGTGGTTGCAGCAGTTAGCGGGAATCCTCCCCAAAGTATCAGTAACCAATTACAGATAACTGTTGAAAACATTCATAGTTTGTATCTTGAAGAACTCAATAATTTTGATGGTGACAATCAGCAATTCAACAAAACCGATAGTTTACTGCGCGACTGCTTATTATCAGAGCAAAAAACAGCACCCTCCAGTAAGAAAAAAACACCTTGGTTTGCTTGGGCTATTGTATGTTTTATTATGCTATACGCTGGTTACCAAGGTTTAAATTGGTTAAAAACTTCGCAATTACATGAAAAAATAATGCAGCTAGATGCACAGCCTGGCGTTATTATTAAGCAACTTAACATAGACGATATTAATACCATAACACTTGACGTTTTACGCGACCCTGACGCCATAAAAATTTCTGACTGGCTCAATGCTAATGCAATAAACTCTGCTAACGTTAAACTTATCGAACGCAATTATTATTCTTTAGATGCGCCTATATTGCACCAACGTGTTGACCGGATTAATGCCAACTATCCTAATATTAACTTTACATGGCAAAACAATATGCTTGTACTCGCTGGCACCTTAAGTATCAGCAAAACTGAACAATTACTTAATGCTTTAGGACTTGCAGGATTTACAGTCGGTAATAATTTAGACACAGCACAACTGCAATTAACGTCATCTAACGCTGTAGCTCAAAGTAAGCAAATTAAACAGCAGGTATTTAACGACATAATCGGTCGAATAGCATCGCTTCAGTTAAATTTCCCTGTTGCCGCTCAAACCGTCACACCTGAAATGCGACTGACTCTGCAAAAAATTTATCAATACATAGAGCAGTTAACGCCATTAGCAGAATCACTTAACATTAATTTTGGTTTACTCATATTAGGCAGTAGCGATAACACTGGCAGCTCTTCGACTAATCGTATTATTAGTCTGCAAAGAGCAAACAATGCTGCTGATGTGCTACAAGAGCATGGTATTGATAAAGCACAAATGTTTGTTACTGGTCTAGGAAAAATAGATATTAAAGAGATAAGCACTAAGGCAAGAACCGTTATGTTTAATATTATTCATATAAATAACAATTAGCTAAATAATTAAGTGACTATTATACAAAAAAGAGTAGTATTTTAATCAGACTAATAACGCGTATAGTTTATGCAAAGCGAGAATTAAAAGCTTAATAAAACCAACAAACTGTCGAACATGGAGAGGACACTTTGATTCAAAAGAAAATATGCCTTTTAGGGGCTTCCAGTGTTGGTAAAACAAGTTTGGTTAAACAATTTGTTGAAGGTATTTTTAGTGAGAAGTATCTCACCACTATTGGTGTGAAAATAGATAAAAAAACTATAACTTTCGAAAATGAACAAGTTCAGTTCATGTTATGGGACATGGAAGGTAATGACACTTATAACGTTTTCCAAGAAAGGTATTTACGTGGTGCTGCAGGCTATATCATCGTTGTTGACCAAACCCGTACAACTTCTTTTCATGAAGGGTTAGATATCCATACGCTCGCGCGACAAGTGACTGACTGCCCCGCTATATTAACTATTAATAAAAAAGACTTACCTGCCACTTGGAATATAGAAGCCGAAGAAAATAAGGTTTACAAAGACTTATTTGAAATGCAGTTTTCAACTAGCGCTAAAACAGGAGAGAATGTCGAAGACATGTTTTTAGCCTTAGCTAAGTTATTATTAAAGGATTGAGTAAATATGACGTCGCTACTGAATAAAGTAATTAATGCTTTAGAACAAATTGTTTTAGAAGTAACCGATACCACCACAGGCACTGTAAAATGGGTTGAAGGTGATGGCGAATGGGCGCATGACTTATTTCCAAAATCGGGTAACAAGCAAGAATTCACCATCAATGAAGAAACACCTTTCTTACTCGATTTTCTCTATGACGCCACATTACTATGGCAAGTACCAGAAAATGGCAGATTACGCTCAGGCTTGTGGACCGAAACGACGTTAAATAATAAAGAGTTACACTTAGAAGCTACCGCTATAAGGCAAGACCAACATAATCTGCTTATTATAACAAACCAACGAGAAGATTTTGATTTTCAACAAAAAACCAAACAAGTAGCACGTGAAGTTTTACTTTCATATGATCGCCTTTTTCTAAAAAACGAGTATTTGCATACTCGATTACTGTCTATTTTAAATCAGCCTACAGAACAAAGTCATATTTTAAAAACCCTTGCGAAGGTTATTGAAAACGCTGAGTTTGCGGTATTTATCGCCAGCAGTGACTTTAATACCAATATAGAAAATTCCGCGGCCTTAAGCCTTTTTGAAGAACAGAACTTACTCAGTTCAGAGCCGACAAGGCCAATAAACATAATTCTTAATTTGATGCAGAATCAATTACCAGAATATGAACGAATATTGGCAACCCACTCGAGTTGGGATGGTGAATTATGTTGGATTTCACCACCATCAACGCTCAAATGGTTAAAAGTTGCATTTTACCCCGTTATAAATAAGCTTCACGAAGTTGAAAACTGGATAATATTCGCCAACGATATCAGTACTATTAAGCACTTGGTACAGCGTAACGAAAAGCTTGCTATGCAAGATATGCTAACAGAGTTGCCTAACCGCTATGCTTTTTTGCAAACACTAGAAAAACACATTATTAGTGATAGTCCATTTTATTTACTTTATATCGATATTAATGAATTTAGACGCCACAACGAGTTTTATGGTCACGAAGAAGGCGACAAACTACTTGCTGAATTAAGTAAGCGTATTAATGCCGCCGTAAAGTCATCAGATTTTGTTGCCCGTGTAGGTGGAGACGAGTTTGCGATAATCCTTGCAAATATTGATAATCAATCGAGTTGCGAATCAGCCATTTCGCGTATTATTGACAGTGTAAATAAACCATTTCACACTAAAAAGCCCAATAGCTTTCATATCAGTATTAGCGTTGGTGCGGCTAATTATCCTAATGATGCTCGCAATGTTGATGAATTGATGAAGTTTGTCGACTTGAGTGCATACAATGGAAAGAAAAATAAAAAGAATACAATCCAGTTTTACTCTCAATCGATGAAAGATGCTTCACAGCACCTTATTATAATTGAGCAAGAGCTAAGACGAGCCATTAAAAACAATGAGTTTGAATTATATTTACAACCTATTATTGACATTAAAACCAATTGCATCAATAAAGCTGAAGCATTAATCCGTTGGAATCACCCTAAAAACGGCTTGGTTAGTCCTGATGATTTTATTCCAATCGCCGAAAGAAGCGGCTTGATCATTGCGATTGGAGAATGGGTAATTAATCGCACTTGTGAAATTTCAAAAGAACTTAGCAACCTAGGGTTCGATATTAAAATATCAATGAACCTATCCCCTTCTCAAGTTGCCGATAGTAATCTGTTTACCTATTTGAAAGCCAGTATTGAAGACAACCAAGTTGACCCTTGTTTATTAGAGTTAGAAGTGACTGAAGATGTATTGGTTGATGATTACTCTGTTGCAGAAAAGCTCTTAAGTAAAGCGAGACAGATGGGAATGAGTGTGTCGGTAGATGATTTTGGTACGGGTTACAGTTCACTTTCGTACTTGAAAAAATTACCATTAGACTATTTAAAAATCGACCGTTCATTTATTAAAGAAATTGTTGCCGATGATAACGACAAAGCCATAGTACGTGCTGTTATTGCGATGGCACATAACTTAAATTTATGTGTTACTGCTGAAGGTGTAGAAACACAAGAGCAATTAAGTTTTCTCGTTGATAATGCCTGTAACTCGGTGCAAGGCTATATGTTTAGTCGACCAATTAGTATAGTTCATTTTATAAAACTACTTAATGAACAACAATAAAATGTTCACTGAAAACAAAATCCCAAACTTAGATTAACGAACTAAGTTTGGGATTTTCATGTTTTATATAAACTTGATTAGATATATATTGTAAATATTACTTTCTAGCGACTAAATGAACTGTACTGGTTGAGCGCTCTAGAAAAGCCCCTTCACAATAAGCAAAATAATAAAGCCAAAGACGTTTAAACTTCTCATCATAACCAAAAGGTTTAAGCTCAGGCCAAGACTGTAAAAAAGCTTCTCGCCAATCTGCGAGCGTTCTTGCATAGTCTAAACCCATATCGTTAATCGACTCAGTCACTAAATCGGTATATTGCGTTAAGTTTTGTGTCAGTACGGTAACCGAGGGTAAAAAACCGCCAGGAAAAATATAACGCTGAATAAAGTCGACATTTTGTTTGTAATGTTCAAAACGCTGATCCGCAATAGTGATCGACTGTATTAACAGTTTACCGCCAGGTTTTAATCTTTCATTACATTGTTTAAAGAAACTCGGTAAGTATTCAAAACCAACGGCTTCTATCATTTCTATTGAAACTAATTTGTCGTATTCACCAGTTAAGTCTCTGTAATCTTTTTTTAACAAGGTTATCTTGTCATCAAGCCCAAGCTGTTCAATACGGTTTTTAGCATACTCATACTGTGCATCAGAAATAGTGGTTGTCGTTACTTTACAGCCATAATGTTGTGCGGCATAAATTGCTAAGCCGCCCCAGCCAGTACCTATTTCTAATAAGTGGTCATCTGCAGTTAATTCTAAACGCTGGCAAATAGTCGACATTTTGTGAACTTGTGCCTCTGCTAAGCTTGCTTCTTCATTAGGATAAATAGCTGATGAGTACATCATTTCAGGATCAAGAAACCGACTGTAAAGTTCATTACCTAAATCATAATGCGCAAGAATATTCTTTTTTGAACCCGCCTGACTATTACGATTACGTCGGTGAAGCAATGCATACTTGAGCTTCGTTAGCCAAGGGTTTTTCTTTTCAAGGCTATCAACCTCCTGCTGAGCGCGAGCAAATATACGGATAACCGTCGTTAAATTTGGGCTACTCCATTTTCCTGCAATAAAGGCTTCTGCCACACCAATAGAGCCACCTTTAACAAAATCTTTATATACGCTGCTGTCATGAATATTAATGCGACCAAGTAACGATTTGTTTTCAGCAAACTCAGGAAAAAGAAAACGCTCAGTATTATCAACTAACTCTATTTGACCATAGTTAATCTTTGCGAATGCTGAAAAAACCAAACTGCGACAACGTTTGTCTAGCCAATTTGCTTGTTTTTTTATTTTTAAACCTGACACTTGTTCCACCACTAACCCCCTGTTTTAGAATTTGTTTGTTTACTTTTCTGATAACCAATAAATGGTATACGTTTCAAGAATAACTTCAGGGCTTGCCAGTAAATACCTAATACAATTTTCAACGTCATTACCGGTATATTCAGCCAAAGTTGCCATAACGAAGTGCGTGTAAATGGCGCTTTAATTAAATTCATTGTTACATCAAATATTTTGCGTTCTTGCTTTAGTTTGCTATCTACTATGGCAACTGCATTACTATCAGCATTTACATGGTTTTCTATATGTACTAATAGTGTTGAACTATTTTCGCTTGGCGCTTTAAAGCGCCATTTGTAGCACATGTTTAAATCCATAAAAGGCGATACCTGAAAATCTTTATCCGTAGAATGCGACATTGCCTCTTCATTATTAATATCGCTGTTAACTAACGGTACTAAATAATAATGTCTTTCGTTCCAGGGTGTATTACTCACTTCAACCAATACTTGTGTGCAAGTATTATTAACGTCATAACAAAAGTAAAAATTGGCAGGACTAAAATAAATCCCCAAGCACCTAACCTGAACGAGCATACTAATGCGACTTATATCTTCAAAACCGGATAACATCGCTACTTTATTCTTTATACGGAGCTTAAGACTTTTAGGTTCACCTCTTAGGTAATCCTTTTGGTTAAACCTCAACAAGTTGTACCAGGAAAAGCCAAAAATTCCTGGCGGGGCTTGCTGAGCTTGCATTTCATCAACATCTAACGCCAGCATATAGAGTTTATAACTGAAACTATGCGACTTAGGTGTAAATCGTCTATGTCGAATTTGGCCACGATAAATGCGGCTATGTGTTGAAGGTTCAACCATTATTTTGTGATGGCCCACTTTGTTGTAAATAGCAGTCAAAACGTTGTGCAACATCTACTGCACTTCTAACACCGTCTTCATGAAAACCGCTATACCAATATGCGCCCGCAAAGTGAGTATGCTGTTGCCCACAAATAGCTAGACGCTGTTGTTGAGCATTTATTGAGTCCGTTGAAAATACCGGATGATGATAAATAAACTCACGTAAAATTTTGCTTGGTTCTATATCTTCACGTTGATTCAAGGTTACACAAAAAGTATGTGACGAGTTCAGTCCTTGTAATATATTCATATTATAAGTAACGCTGGCAGGTTTAGCTCTGTTGGCACTTAGCTGGTAATTCCAACTTGCCCACGCTTTTTTTCTTTTTGGTAATAAATTAATATCGGTATGCAAAACGACTGAGTTTTCACTGTAGGGAATAGCACCCAGTATTTCTTGCTCATGCTGACTGGCATCACCCAGCAATGCTAATGCTTGGTCTGAATGACACGCTATAACGACTTCATCAAAGGTTTGTACTTCACCATTAGCAAAACATAATTGGACTTGGTTATTTTCTCTTGTGATCTTTTTGATATCAGCATTAAGATGAATATTATCAACAAAGGGCTCACACAGCGGAGCTAAGTAACTTCTAGAGCCACCCGGCACAACATACCACTGAGGACGGTCAGCTATATTTAATAAACCATGATTATGAAAAAATTTCACAAAAAAATGAAATTGAAAATCTTGCATTTGTACCAAAGAGCTAGACCAAATAGCCGCTCCCATTGGCAAAATATAATGCTCAGCAAAATAATAACCGAAGTCGTTTTTTTGTAAAAACTCGCCTAATGTTGAACTTTTATCATAGTTTTTAGCTTGATAACTTTTCTTACACAGCTTATTAAACCTAAGAATTTCTTTTACTAGCCACCAAAACTTAGGATTAAATATATTGCGACGTTGAGCAAATAACGTATCTAGGTTATGACCATTGTATTCCATACCTGAATCAGAGTTATGCACAGAAAAACTCATTTCGGTTTCTTGTTTACCAACCCCTATTTCGTCCAGTAGTGCTAAATAGTTAGGATAGGTTTTATCGTTAAAAACAATAAAACCGGTATCAATTGCGTAGTGCTGCTCAGCCAACTCAACATCAACGGTTGCCGTATGCCCACCAATGATAGAAGACTTTTCAAAAATACTGACTTGATGCTTTTTCGAAAGCAAATAAGCTGCGGTTAAGCCCGAAACACCTGTTCCGATAATGGCAATACGCTTCATTATTTATCATTCCTTTTATTATTTTCATTTTTTAAAGCAATACTCTGCCAAATAAAATCAGGCAGCAGTGCAAATAATCTCATTATAAATGTCAGTCTTTTAGGAAATTGCAAATAAGATTTACGCGCATTAACCCCTTGGTAAATTCTGTTAGCTGCTTGCTCACTGGTCAGTAAAAACGGCATAGGAAAGTCATTTTTATCGGTTAATGGGGTTTTAATAAACCCTGGATGCACTAAAGTAACCGCTATATTTTCTGCTTTTAAATCTAAACGTAAGCTCTTTGCTAGATAGTCTATTCCAGCTTTAGATGCACCATAAGCTTCGGCCCGAGGAAAAGGTAATATAGTGGCACTAGAGCTGACAAAAACCACTTGTCCACCCACGGCTACTTT
This sequence comes from Colwellia sp. 6M3, assembly GCF_014077595.1. Taxonomy (NCBI): domain Bacteria; kingdom Pseudomonadati; phylum Pseudomonadota; class Gammaproteobacteria; order Alteromonadales; family Colwelliaceae; genus Colwellia; species Colwellia sp. 6M3. Next base: position 19,472 of record NZ_JACGWF010000022.1, read on the forward strand.
AGGTAGGAAGTTCTCTAGCATATAACCTAAAAACTGTAAGTTTGTGGCAATTACGCTAGCAAATAGAGCGCCGTCAAATGACTTAGCGTTGTCTATATAACGACAGTCACCAGCATTCAGCATTAAAATATCAATATGTTTTATTTCAGTAAGCTTATTCGCCGCATTACAAATTTGCTCGATATTAGTAATATCAAAAGCTAGTGGAATAACATCGCTATTTTGATCTGACAATTGTTTCAGTTTTTCTTCATTTCGCCCACAAGCAATAACTTGATAACCATTGGCTAAATAGCGCTGTAATAATGACTCGCCTATGCCCGACGTTGCACCTGTAATAAGAATTGTTTTTTGGTTAGCCATTAAGATACTGCCCTCTTTTTAAACCAGCGAATAATGCGTCCAAAAAAAGGTAATTGCTCATATAACATAGCGCCTAAATCTAAGTAATCTCGATGATAAATAACTTTGTCATCAAGGCCTTTTAGGTGAGAACTGCCTTGCACGCTTACCATGTTGCCTGAGTTTAATTTTGGATGTTGAAAGCGCATTTGCCAATAAATAGCCGCCTCAGAATCTTGCGCTATGACTTGTTCAATTACAAAATCACAATAACTCAGTTTTGTATAAAGTTGATTAAAGTAATCGTTTAATTGCTCAAAGCCCTTTAGATGGTGCATGGGATCTTTGAACACGATATCGCGATGATAGACGTCTGCTAACAAAGACAAGTTATCGGTAGATAACTTTTGGTAAATGTTAATAAATTTAACTAACCACAATGAATTTTGAACATGTTCACTTAACTCATCAACATCCATAACCTTTTTATTTAACATAAATACTCTTATTTTTCATAATATTCAAACTCTTAAAAACAAAAATATAAAGTTTTTACCGAGACTAAATACCCGCCATAACTAACTACCGATAAAATTCAAGTGCCGATAATCTCGCTTGCTTGTGTTCAACGATAGCTGGCCAATAGAGTGATAACTTTTGTTTAGCAATATATAGATGAGGAAAATGAATTTCTTTATCCGGTAATTGCGCCAGCTCTGGTATAAATTTACGTATAAACTCACCTTTTGGATCAAATCTTTCGCTTTGTCTGATCGGATTAAAGACACGAAAGTAAGGTTGAGCATCGCAGCCAGTACTTGCTGCCCATTGCCAACCGCCATTATTTGCCGCAAGATCACCGTCAATTAGCTGCTGCATAAAGTATTTTTCTCCCCAGCGCCAATCAATTAACAAGTGTTTAGTTAAGAAGCTTGCCACTACCATACGTAATCGATTATGCATCCAACCCGTTTGATTCAGCTGCCTCATCGCCGCATCGACTAACGGATAACCAGTTTTCCCTTCGCACCATTGTGTAAATAACGTTTGATTATTAGGCCAAACTACAGCGCGATATTTAGGGTTAAAGCACTCATGTTTGGACAGATCTTGTCGATGAAAAATTAAATTTCGATAGAACTCTCGCCAAATTAATTCATTTAACCAAGTAAATTCTTCACTGTCTGAGGCAACTAAAATATCAGGAAATCGCTGAGTAAATAATAAGAGTAAATAGCGTGGACTAATAGCACCTATGGCTAAATATGGTGATAAGCCAGACGTCGCTTTAATCGCAGGGAAATCACGTTTTTTACCGTAATTAGCTACTTTATATTCAAAAAATTCTGGAATAACCTGTTGTTCAACTTGATCAGCTAAAGGCCATAAATCTGAGGTGCCTGCACAATCTAATGGTGGTTTGAAGTTTAGTTTAGCTTCTTCAGCCTGCTTAGCTGAAATATTGGGGCTAGGTTTGCCTAAATAAGAAAAACCATGTTGCTTTACATAAGTTAGCCAAGCACGTTTATAAGGGGTAAACACCTTATACATTTCATTTGTTTTATTTAGCACTTGGCCTTTTTTTACAATAACGTCGCTTTCAAACATGTGTAATGGAATACCTTGCTCAACACAAGTTTCATCACGTTGCTTTTCATTAAACTCGATCTCTTGGTTAGCAACCACCTCACTAACATTATGCTGAGTACAGTATTGCTTTAAGTAGGTAATTTGCGCTGAAAAATCATCACAATGCACAACCTCTAAAGCAATATTTAACGACAATAGCTGCTCAGCAAGTGCATTAACATGCCGCTTGATAAAGTCAATTTTGATTGCTGACCAATCATGAGCCAACCATTGTTTTTCACTGACAAAAAAAATCGCCTTAGCCATTTCTGCATCATGATGTTGCTTGAGAAAATAATCTAAGGCTGGATTATCGTGAATTCTAATATCGTTGCGAAACCAAAGTAACAAGGACATTCCTTAATAATTAATTGGGTTTAATAACCGTATCTAAGTTTTAACGACTCAGGGTATGGGTTTAGATAAGCTTGTTGAGCTAAATAAGCATTAGGGTGCCCCAGTAAATAATGATTAATCAGGGTCAATGGCACCATTAACGGCATTAAGCCCTCGCGGTAAGCATCAATTTGTTGTGACAGTTCTTTACGTTGATCTTTATTAAGGTGCTTAGAAAAATAGCCTTGGATATGAGATAACGTATTCGCATGATTTTTACGTGTAGCAACACGCTTTAATGCCGTCATTAACCCAGTTATATATTGCTCGGCCATTGTCTCTACTGCAATATCAGCACTCGCTAGCAAACGCCCTAACTGCTTGTAAGCAACAAGATCATGACTCATTAGTGTGTATTTATACTGGGCATGAAAACTTGTAAGTTTATGCTTACTTACGCCTGACTCCTTTAATGCTAACCAGTGTCGGTAAGTGAACACACGAGCGACGAAGTTTTCTCTGAGAATAGGGTCGTTCAAACGTCCGTTTTCTTCACAAGGTAATATGGGGTTAGCTTTCATGATTTCTCGAGAAAACACACCAATACCTTGTCCTTGTAACGGGTCACCACTTGGCGAGTAAACTTTTACACGTTCCATGCCACAACTCGGGCTTTTGGCACAAAAAACATACCCACTGAGGTTTTTAGAAAGTGATGCTATTTTTTTTCCGTAGGCTTTTATTGCCTCAGTAACATCACCAGAACCGTCAGGTCTAGAAACTTTGATCACTTGTTCATCTTTGATCAAACGAATAGTAGGTCGAGGTATCGGCATACCAATAGCAACTTCTGGGCAATATGCTTTATACGTTACATGCTGACCCAGCTCTTTATTGCAAAAGTTAGACGGTTTGTTGCTGGCATCAAACCTAACTTTTTCACCAATTAAACATGCACTAATGCCGACAATAACATCTTCTTTGTCAAATTCTTTATACATAACAATCTCTACTAGTAAATAAATGCACCAATAGGGTTTAGTAATTTATTAATCCCTTGGGTAAAGTGTAGTGCATCATTGGCTACTGTATAGCAAAGACAACCATGTTCTGTTGCGGGTTGGTGCTGATGGCGTTTATCTAGCATGATAAAGTCACCTGCCACATACTCTCCTTGTTCATCAGCAAAAGTGCCGGCTAGCAATAGTGTTAGCTCGAAACCTTTATGCGTATGCTCGGGAATTGAACCACCAGGACCAATATGCAATAAATTAGTGTGAATTTCTCCTTCACCTAAATTTATGCGGGTGCGTGATAATTTACCAATTTGTGCTGTTCTTCCCAAATCCATATTGTGCAGCGTGTGTGGCAGCGAATACTGCATTCCTTTAAACGTAATTAAACGTTCGTCCGCAATAATTTTTGCAGGTGCTATATCATCAGTGGCTGTAATTTGACTAATAATGTCATCAAAATTCATTTCTGAAGTTTCAGACAAACTTTCATTACCCAAAATTGGAGCACTGTGGAATAGGTCTTGCTCAAAACTGGCTTCAGCAACTTGTTCTGTTAGGTGAGCAACCTTTTGTTGGCAGATTGGACACATGTCAGCATGTATTGCGATACCTGCCGCAAGTGAAGCGGGTAAGTCACCATCCACAAAACTTTTTAACAACGCAAATTTAGGGTGATGCTTAATCATGGTCTTCTCCTAATTTCAACTTCAGCTTGCCAAGTGCTAACCGAAGTCGAGACTTTATTGTGCCTAGTGGTAGATTTAAGTGAACAGCAAGCTGCTCTTGTGACATTTCCAAAAAGTAAAATCCTTTAACCACCTGTTGCTGGTTTTCGGGCAGCGTATCAATAATGCCTTTTAAATTACGACTTTGAATATGGTCACTGAATACTTCTTCCTCTGTATTTTCAGATTCTGCCAATGGCCATATATCATCACTGAGGTTGTCTTCTTTATTCGCTTTCATTTTACGTAACAAATCAAAAGTAACATTACGCATGATGGTATAAACCCAAGTGGTTGCCGCACCTTTGCTTTCATCAAATAGGTGTGCTTTTCTCCAGACATTCGTCATGGTGTCTTGCACAACTTCTGCTGCAAGTGCCTCACTATTTATTTTGCCTTGCGCTATGCGTTTTATTTTGGGTGCGAAAAAACTAAACACTTCAGTAAATGCTTGTTTATCTCTGTCATCAGCTATCGATTTAAGCCATTGACAAAGTTGGGGATGATCGATTTTATTAGTCATAAGACTAGATGTAGCATTTGCTTTATGACTTGGCAACTCTGAATGCAATAACTGCATGTTTCTTACCTATTATTTTACTTATATTGACTAATACGCAGACAAAACATGATTAGATCACATTAATATTTAAATACCTTCATCGGTTAAAATTATGCGCTGTAAAAGTTGCTTCGCTTGGTTATACGAATTTTGATTCGTGAATAACGTTTTTTCAGCGAGCTTTAAGGGGATAAGCTCCATCCAACGAGCAACTACCCAGTTACCCAATGAAAAGCACGGCTTCTGATATAATTCATCTAACTCTGTATTTTCACTAAAAAGTTTATTTAAAGAGGCTGATAGTTCACCTGTAGTTTTATCTAGACTGGTATCTGGCCAATGATTTTTAGGCGTTACATCACCATGATGAAGGTTAACTTTATCTTGGGTAATCGCTTGAATGTCCACAAGGCACTTGCAACGAACATCAATTAATAAAATACCATCTTCACCTTGATCAAAGTTTATTACTTCAACCCAGCTGCCTACTTTCATGGTATTAACTTTCTCACTGTTATCATGACTAAAAATAACAAAGCCTTGGTTTTTCATTGCTAGCGATACCATTTTTAAATAACGAGCTTCAAATATGCGTAGTCGTGTAATTCCTTGAGGCAATATAAATATCGGCAACGGAAAAATAGGTAAGTTAAGAGTAGGCATCGGCTTTTAGTAACTCATATATGTTATTAGATAGTGGTTATACGTAGATAAACCAAAAAACGATCAAAAAAAAAGCCTCATAAAGAGGCAAGGTGTTACACAGCGGGAGTAGAATGTATATATTGGTTATACGTAAAACATTTAAAATAAGATCATAAATAAATAGATATTTTTAATAAGCCTTTAGCAAGATTGTATTTTACTTTATTGATAACAAACTTATTAATAACAAAAGCGATATAAAAGCATCAAACACTTAGCTGACAATTTTTAATCGGTAACTGTTTATCAAAAAACAAGGTTATTTCGGCAACTGTGACACCCAGCTTTTTCATATTAGTTCGATTAAAAACTCGATATTCATCGATTTGATACATCCAATCATCAAGTGAGAGTTCAATAACATCGCCATCGATAGGCACCATTAAATTGTACTGCCACTGAAAAGCAAACCCCTTTTGCTGACCATTAGCTTCGCCAACTACATCTTCAGCTCGGCCCCGATATTTACCCTGTTCTAATTTTGTTAACTGCCAGTTTCGGTAGCTAACCTCTCCATCAGTAAAATAAAATACTTCTTTTAATATACCTTCGTTGCCCTGCCATTCGCCGTCAAGCTCAACACAAAAACGACGCGTAACTTTACTGCTGTAATCTTGCACCATTCCCCATGCAATCGACTTACCATTGAAGTATTCTTGTATATCTAGCTTAGGAGATGTTGTCTGGTAATCTTCTAATTGTGCTGTACAGCTGCTAAGGGCGAGTACTAAGCCAAAAACCGCCATAAAATTTACATATTGCTTCATACATTATCTCCGAGAAGTTTTAATCTTAATTTAGGCTCGCTGGTGTTTTCATCTATCCAAATACCCAAGAATGTTTTAGCAAAAGTTGAACTTTCAATTTCACCAATATGTTCGCGATTCAAATAAAATACAGTTTTGTTTTGCTGAGTTAGCATTGATAATCGATCGCCTTTCTTAATGTCTTGCCAGATACTTTCAAGTAAAGGCAAAAAAGCTGAATACTCACTTTCTTTAAGCGATAAATGTTGCCACTGAGAAACGGTATTATCTAATAAATCTTTTTTACTAATATCGCGTAAGTAATGAATTTCAAACAATAACTGCTGACATAAATGACTAAAAGGTCGTTGGCCATCAGCAGTTGATAGCGAGCTTTCGTAAATATCCCAAAATAGCACCGAAAATTTAGCCCTGCCCAATAAGGTAAAACGTTGTTCGGTAATATCCTCTGTTAAGCTATTAGGCTTAACCCATTGCCGTTCAACCGCTTCGCAGTTTTTATCTGTGAGACTAGGCTTTGTTTTTGCCACTAACTCTGTAGTGTAATCAGCAGCAACGTGAAATGAACATAAGTAAATAAGTGCTACCAGCACCGGTAAAATTTTAGTGCTAAACAGCATGGGTTTCTTCATTTAATACAAGTATCCAACGACTTAGTGCAAAAAACATCAACATTAATGGTGCCCATATACAAGCGAGTAATACATAACTACCCCCTAACGATGGCACCAAATAAACCACAGACAATTTAGCACCGGCAAGGTAACTTAGTGGCGCAAATATTGCGCCGGTGAAAAATTGTAATAACTTCGATTTTTCAAGAAACGCCAAGCTATGTCGAATGGTACCCGCGAAAACAATCCAAAGTGTGATTAGCCATAATGGAATACCGTTAGTCTCTGGAAAAATAAAAACACCCAAATAAACTAAAGCATAATCTAACCAAATACCTGTGGTGGCTACCAAACAGATTAACAGCAGTTCATTTTTAGTACTTTGAAAAGCCCAAAGTTGCACGATGAACAAAACCGCGGCAACAGGAATAAATAAATCGCCAATAAAAACTAGGCCAAACCAAGCAATATTGAACCCGACCAAATTCCACAAGGGAGATTTTATTCTCATTATAGTACCTAGCATTCTTTTACGATTGTATTGGTTCATACGTAATAAAATGAAAATCGGATTAGTTTAAGCACTAATTTATGATCTAAGTGCAAGAAATCGTCGTATGTAAGAGGAGTAAGTCATTAAAATGCGGTACAACTTATAATGTATATAAAACAATACTTAGGATATTTAGGGCTAATACCTTTTATACTCACATTCGCTTTCGGCAATTATATTGAAAAATTTTTAAGCATACCTGCGGAAAAGGTTTTTATATTTTACAGTGCAATTATACTGAGTTTTATTGCTGGTACCCTATGGCGTAAAGACACTGACAAGGTCAGTATTCAACTGCAGGTTTTAAGCAATCTCTTTAGTTTACTCGCTTTTCTGACACTATTTTTACCCAGTTATATCGCACTGGTGGCCTTATCAAAAATTTATCTATTGTCTTTACTTTGCGAATACCATTTTGATCATGCCGCCCCAGAAAATTATAACTATTTACAAATGCGCATGCACCTTACGGCCTTAGTCGTTACTATGCACATTATAGCTTTTGTAATTTGGTGTATTTAATGACTAGATTTTACTACACAGGTAAGTTGAATTTAACAATGAGTATTTAGCTAACTAGGTCTAAAAATAAGTAGTTAAAATCTAATGGCTTAAAGAGTAAGGTTGGGATTAAAATCAGATTTAAATAATCTTAATCTCCATTCAAAATAGGTATTATTGCCAACCAAAGCGCCAAAGTTTAGGTTCTTTTAAATCACGCCAATTAATCGCGTATTCATTATGGTTAATCACCGCCGTTATTATGCATTCAACAACATTCTTGTGTTCATCAAACTCGACCTGCGTAATCACAAAATGCTTTTCTCGGTTTTCAACACTGAGCTTAGTCCACTTACTATTTATCAGTACTTTAGGATTAACTCTGTTCATACTGCTGATACCAATAATTTGTTAACTTTAGTTAAAAAAGCGTCCATGGTTTCTTGTTCTTGAAAGTCAAAAGTATAACGACCGTGAAATAATAGGGTCAATGTCAAATCTTTATAACCTAAAAAGCAGGTGTAACCATCAAAATCATGCCATGCTTTAATGCCTTCAAATTCATAGTTACCCTCAACTTTACTTCCTTGAGTCGTTACTATATTGAACACCTGTAATAAATCGCTCAAGGCAACATTATTATTTTTCATCATTAGCATAATATCCTTTGTCTATAGCGGGCACTGCTAGGTAGCCCACACATTTCATCGTAAGCACAGTTTAATTCAAGCATCGCAGAAAAAATATCATTACGTCTTAAATAGGCTTTAGCTTCAACTATTGTAGCAACAACTTGTACTGATTTTTGTTTAAGCCCTGAAAAGTTATTGTTTGAGTCGACAACACCGACGAGGTAATGATTAGTATCGCCCACAGCGATAATCAAGGGTTGTAAAAAAGTAGTTGATGTTGAACTTGATTGCACGCTAAACCTCCTGATTTATGTCCGCATTAATTATCTCTTTTAGTTAGTAATGTTATACGTTTCTATTAACAATTAAGTTCAATATTAGCGGCATTAATAGCGTATTTTATTTTGAATAAAGAAGTATGCAGATTTAATGAAGTGGAAGGTTTTATCTACTGAAGTAATTTATATAGGACAGTGTATTCATAAACAAGTATCCCCTAAAGCGGGTAGCTTTGAATGCCTACCTTATAATGATTAGGTAAGCATTCAAAACCAAACAGCTTAAATTTATAAGCTGTTTGGCTAGCAATAACCATCACAGTTACTGGTAAGCACCTTGTGAATAAGTTAATTCATAGCTGTGACTATAAATTTCAAGAATATTACCAAACGGGTCTTCCATGTATATCATACGGTAAGGCTTTTCACCTGGGTAATAATAACGCGGCGCGGCCATACGCTTTTTACCACCAGCAGCAACAATTTTTTCTACTAACTCTTCAAGATTTGGATCTTGTACACAAAAGTGAAATACACCTGTTTTCCAGTATTCAAAATTGTTATCTGGATTTTGCTGGTTTTTAAACTCAAATAACTCAACACCGATACGATCACCTGTCGACATATGGGCAATTTTAAATTTATCCCAATTGGCGCCAAATACATCGGTACACATAACACCTATGGCACTGTCGTCTTCAACAACTTCTGTTGGTTCCATAATTAAATACCAACCTAAAACCTCAGTATAAAACTTAACCGCCTTTTCTACACTCGGCACTGAAATTCCTATGTGTGAAAATGTTCTTGGATATGCTTTGCTCATGTGAATAACCTCTTTTAATTTGATAGACAAAGTATAGTGAACATTATAAATTATAAGAAATTATCATTAATTATGATTATAAGTACATTTCGTTATGATAAATCTTGTTTGGTTAAAAACTTTTTGCACATTAGTTGAAGTAGGCCACTTCACTAAAACCGCTGACATGCTTTTTATGACCCAGTCTGGAGTAAGCCAACAAGTAAAAAAATTAGAACAGCAACTCAGTACACCTTTACTGATCCGCGAAGGTAAATCTTTCTCACTCACAGACGCGGGCACTAAATTAAATCAACAAGGTCAAAATTTATTACAGCGCTCAGCTGAACTAGAAAAATCAATAAAATATGATGACCAATATACTGGCACTGTCACGATTGCTTCACCCGGTAGTATTGGTTTAAAGCTTTACCCTTATATGCTCGATATTCAACAACAGCACCCCAAATTAGCGATAGATTACAAATTTGCGCCAAATAAAAATATAGCGCAAGATTTAGTTGAACGTAAGATTGATATTGGCTTGGTTACGGAACTGTGCAAGGCTGAGAATATTGTTAGCCAAGAAGTTACCGTGGAGCCTTTAGTGTTAGTGACTGCACATAATGTCAGCAACATCGAGTGGAGGAAGCTAACCAAAATTGGCTTTATAAATCATCCCGACGGTCAACATCATGCACAACTTTTACTGAGTAAAAACCACTCACAATTTGAACATATAAATCAACTTGAACATCGCGGTTTTTCTAACCAAATAAGCTTAATTTTAGAGCCAGTGAGTCGAGGGATTGGTTTTACCGTATTACCTTTACATGCTGTAAATGCTTTTAGTAATCAAAAAGCACTAAAAGTGCATAAATTAGAGCACTCGGTGAATGAAACTCTGTATTTATGTCAAAACCGCCACACGCTGGAAAATAATCGCAGTAAGTTTATTAAAAGAAAAATTATTGATTTTATTGGCTTAATATAAGTTTTGGTATAAGTATTAATACCATATTTTACAGTCAGAATAAAAAACCTCCCGCGTGACCTCTTAAACCATACTATTCTTAATTAAGTACAAAAATCAGTTGCACCAATATGGATCAATTAATTTGATTGGTGCATTTTTATACCTTTAATTTTTTTACATCAAAACTACAACATTAAAAATAAACCTTAAATTACAAGGCATTAATTCAAATACACACCCACTAGAGATAGTGGCATAAGAGTTGAAGGTATCATGTTATTAATATTTAGCCACAGTGAAAATTATGCTTACTACTTTTATTAAACAACACAAATTACCTGAAAAATTTAGACTGACAGCGAAAGACTATTTCCAACCTCTCGCCGAGCGAATTTTCAGCCAGTTTTCAAAAAGTAGTCGACCATACTTTGTAGGCATTAATGGTTGCCAAGGTAGCGGTAAATCAACACTTACCGATTACATTGGTGAGTACCTTACAAAAACGCACAAGTTAAATATCGTTGTAATGTCATTAGATGATTTTTATTTTACGGGTGAAAAACGTCAAGAACTTTCCCGTGATATTCATCCCTTACTAGCCACACGAGGTGTTCCTGGCACACATGACATGGCAATGCTCGAAAACACACTCATCAAATTAAAAGCAAAAGAAACCGGTTTTACTATCCCAAGGTTTAACAAAGCAACTGATGAACCCTACCCTCAAGAACAATGGCAAGTTATTGAAAAACCGATAGACATTATATTATTAGAAGGTTGGTGCTGGGGTGTAAAACCACAAACAGCCGAGCAATTAATTTCTCCGGTTAATGAGCTTGAACTTAAACACGATAAAAATGGCGCTTGGCGTAATTATGTTAACCAACAACTTCAACAGTACTATCAACCTTTATATGCACAGATGGATTTTTGGTTAGCCTTGCAAGCTCCTTCATTTGACTGTGTTTATAAGTGGCGCTTAGAGCAGGAAGAAAAATTAAAAGCTAACAATCAAGGTTTGTCTAATTCAAAAATAATGCAGTCTGATGGCATTTTAAATTTCACTCAATATTTTCAGCGCCTTAGCGTGCAGGCTTGTAACACTATTTCTCAATCAGCCGACGCTATTTTTTATTTAGATTACGCTAGAAACATTACAAGCGTACCCGTTACGGACGACGAATGATTAATAAAAAACCAATTATATTTAGTGATTTAGATGGCACGCTACTTGACCACTATAGCTATAAATCAACCGCTGCTGATCCAACACTGCAAAAATTGCAGCGAGCAAATATACCCGTAATTCTCAATACCAGTAAAACACTGGCTGAACTTGAAGTTATCAAGGTTGAACTTAAACTTAATACGCCATTTATTATCGAAAATGGTGCTGCTGTATACATTCCAAAAAGCACCTTCGCCACACAACCCGAAGACACTAAAGTAGAGGGTAATTATTGGGTGAAATCATTCTGTTTACCCAGAAAGCATTGGTTAGATTTACTCAATGAACATTGTGGTGGATTTAGTCAATATTATCGCGGATTTTCAATGTTATCAGTGGCAGAGTTGAGCCAAATAACGGGCTTAGACTTAACACAAGCTGAACGGGCAAAAGAGCGTCAGTATGGAGAACCTATTCAATGGCTAGGAGACGAGGTAACCAAAAAAGCCTTTATCGTACATTTAGTTGAATTAGGTGCCAATGTTGTTCATGGCGGAAGGTTTATTCATGTGGGAGACTTTTGTGACAAAGGCCAAGCACTCATTTGGTTGACCGAGCAATACCGAGAACATTATAGCAACTGTTCGGTATACACCATTGCTTTAGGTGACGGTGAAAATGACACCCCCATGTTAGACGCTGCAGATATTGCGGTACAGATACGCTCCCCGGTTCATGACTTCCCCCCCTTGTATCGGGAATATAAAACTAGTCAGACACAATTATATGGCCCAGAAGGTTGGGCAGAATCGATACAGCAGTTGCTCGCTGAGCAAATATTAGCGACCTAACGCCTAGCAGCAAAACCAAGTTCACCAAGCAATTAAATTAGAGGTATATCATGGCTGACTTTTATCAAAATGGAACGGTAACCACATTACATAATTTAGCTCAACGCGACCCAGAAAACATGGCAGCTGAGTTATTAGAATTCTCAAAAAAACGTTCTTTGGGGCTTATTCTTCCCTCTTTATTTTCCGAGTTAGAAGGGAAAGCATTACCAGACATTATCAGTAAAATTAAAGACGTAAAATACCTGTCTGAAATCGTTATTGGTTTAGACCGTGCAGATTTAGCGCAATACAAACACGCCTTGTCGTTTTTTGGGCAATTGCCTCAACACCATCGAGTATTATGGAATGATGGACCAAGACTACAAGCAATAGATGCAAAACTACAAAAGCTGGGTTTAGCGCCGAAAGAGCTCGGTAAAGGACGTAATGTTTGGTATTGCATGGGATATATTTTAGCGTCAGGTAAGGCTGAATCAATTGCGCTGCACGACTGTGATATTTTAACTTACGAAAAAGAATTACTCGACCGACTGCTTTATCCGGTTGCTAATCCGTTATTTAATTATGAGTTTTCCAAAGGGTTTTATGCTCGAGTAGCTGGTGGAAAAATCAATGGTAGAGTGTCTCGCCTACTGGTGACACCACTGATAAAAGCATTGAAAAAAACCGTCGGTCATTGTGACTACCTCGAATACATGGACAGCTTTTTATATCCACTTGCTGGCGAGTTTTCATTTCGCCGAGATGTCTTAAGTGACATACGCATTCCAAGTGATTGGGGATTAGAGATAGGCGTTTTATCTGAAATGTATCGTAACTACTCGCCAAATCGCCTTTGCCAAGTCGATATAGCAGCCACCTACGACCATAAACATCAGGACTTATCTTTAGATAGCACCGCCGGCGGCTTATCAAAAATGTCGATAGATATTAGCAAAGCCTTTATTCGTAAACTTGCCACGCAAGGCGAAACCTTTAGTGCTGAAAAGTTTAGAACCTTAAAAGCAACGTATTATCGTATCGCGTTAGATTATGTTGAAACTTATAGAAATGATGCAATGATGAACGGCCTTGAGCTTGATATTCACAGTGAAGAAAAAGCGGTAGAAATGTTCGCAGAAAATATTTTAACCGCCGGAAACACTTTTTTAGAAAATCCAATGGAAACACCTTTCATACCTTCTTGGAACCGTGTTGTGAGTGCTATTCCTGATATTTTATCGCAGTTAAAAGAAGCCGTAGAGTTAGATAATAAAGAATTTAGTCAAACATAAAGGAAAGTGTCGATTATGTCAGCGCAGCTTAAACCGTTAAAAAACAAATTAATTCAACAGCTCTCAACTATTTATCAAGATATTACGCTTAAACAGCCTATCGATGATATTGCAGATGCCTTGATTGACATTATGCAATTAACAAGCGAGATAGAGCCGCCAACACCTTTTACAAATCATTGGTCGGAAACTGACATTATATTGATCACTTATGGTGATAGCGTTATAAAAACAGGTCAAGCACCATTACAGACGCTGAAAAACTTTTTAGATAAAAATATTAAAGACACCATTAATAGTGTGCATATTTTACCATTTTTTCCATATAGCTCTGATGATGGTTTTTCGGTTATTGACTATTCTTCTGTTAATGAGTCTTTGGGTTCTTGGCAAGACATCAGTGAGATAAGTCAAAATTATCAGTTAATGTCGGATTTGGTGATTAATCATTGCTCAAGTCGCAGTGCATGGTTCGATAACTTTATAAAAGGTGAAGGACAAGGGCATGACTTTTTCTTTACCGCGCAGTTAGATGATGACCTATCAAATGTGGTGCGTCCACGAACCTCACCTTTATTAAAAGAAGTGGTAACTGGCCAAGGACAAAAGTTTGTTTGGTGTACCTTCAGTCATGATCAAGTTGACTTTGACTTTCGTAACCCTGAAGTATTAAAAGCCTTTACGTCGATTATTCGGCAATACCTTGATAGCGGAGTAAAAATATTCAGATTTGATGCTATTGCTTTTTTATGGAAGATTGTTGGGCGTGATTGTATCAACTTACCCCAAACTCACGAGGTGGTAAGATTATTACGTACACTCATTGAGTCTGCTGACCCTAAAGCTATTATTATTACTGAAACTAATATCCCTAACACTCAAAACCTGACTTACTTTGGTAATGCTAATGAAGCGCATGGGATTTATAATTTCTCCCTACCTCCGTTACTTATCAACACCTTACTTACCGGCAATTGCACACATTTAAAACGATGGCTTATGAGTATGCCACCCTCGCAAGACGGCACAATGTATTTCAACTTCATTGCATCACATGACGGAATTGGTCTACGTCCTGCCGAGGGTTTATTAAATGACTCTGAGCTTGATAACCTCGTTCAAACCATCGAAAGTTTTGGCGGTAAAATTTCATGGCGAACATCAGACCAGGGCGAACAAAAAGCTTATGAAATGAATATTGCCCTTTATGATGCACTACAAGGTACAGTGAAAGGTAAAGATGAATGGAATTTTGAACGTTTTATTTGTGCACATGCCATTATGTTTGCGCTTGAAGGTGTGCCTGGGATTTATATCCACAGTATGTTGGGTACGAAAAATGATTACAACAAACTTGCCAATACGCATAATAACCGCTCGATTAATCGTCATCGTTGGGATGATGATGAGCTAGAAAGCACTTTAGCAAATACTGATTTACATCATGGTAAAGTACTTTCAACCTTAAAATCGTTATTAAGTACTCGTATTAAACAGCCTGCATTTCATCCTAATGCGACGCAATTTACACTTCATTTGGGGTTACAGTTATTTGGTTTTTGGCGACAAAGCCAAAACAGAAAACAAAGCATGTTCTGTGTCAGTAACATTTCAGATAAGCCTGTCGCTTTGCCCTTAAGCGAGCTTAATTTAATTGTGACCGAAGCTTGGGTCGAATTAATAAGCGGTGATAAAATAACCGTGTTAACGGAAGAAATAATGTTATCGCCTTATCAAACAGTATGGATATCTAATAAATAGCAAAGCTAAAATAGCATTATTACTACATTGCAGTATGCATTGTAGTAATAATGCAGTCATCGGTTACTGTTAGCTTGTGATAGCATCACAAGCTGTTGTACTGTCTATCACCTCGATCCTATTACGTCCATTTTCCTTGGCTCGATACATAGCGATATCAGCATCTTTTATTACCGATTCAAAATTAGCGTGATTGTCATTAACGACACAAATACCCAGACTTAAAGTCACACATATTTCGTTACCTTCAAAGGTAATAGCATTATTTGCTAAAGACTTTTGAATACGTTCAGCCGTTTTAACGGCGCCAGATAACTCGCTTTCAGGTAAAAGTATAATAAATTCTTCACCGCCATAGCGTGCAAAAAAATCAATATTTCTAATTTCTTCAGAGCATATTTTACATATATGTTTTAATACTTCATCACCAAATGAATGACCAAATTGATCATTCACATCTTTAAATAAATCACAATCTAACAATATAATGGTAAATTTATTATGACTCCTTTGAATTCTAGAAAACTCTGCATTACCTCTTTCAAATAAAGCACGTCTATTAGCAACACCGGTTAATGGGTCGGTATTAGACAGTTTTTCTAACACCTCGGTTCTCTCAGCTACAATTTGGGTCATCGACTCTAAAGAAATGGTTGTTTCACTTAACTCCGTATTCATTTCATTAAATGCGTTAGCAATACTGTCAAACTCTTCAGATTTATTAGACAGTTCTATTTTTTGAAAATTGCCACAACGGGTATTTACAAAAGCTGATTTAACTTCTTTGAGTGAAGTTCTAAAGATTCTAACGACCTTAAATGCACCAAAAACCATAATAAAAAGGCTCAGCAATAATATCGACAAAATGATAATAACTTGCTGACGAATAACGCTATTTATATCAACCTGCACAATATTAAAAAGCTGAATAGAGTCGGCTCTTATTGCTTCCAATTGTGTTATCAACCTAATTTTTAAATGCTGTTTAATGTTCTCACCTGCATTTAACAATTTATTTTTTGTAATCGCGTTAAATAACCGTAAAACATTTTTATTTTGGCTTTCAATACTATTTTGAATAGTTTGCTGTTGCGAGGTCAAGTTAGGGGTTGATCTTAGTAGCTCACTAAAATCACGATCTAATGCCAACCAATTATCGGTATTAAAGTCGTTCGCGTAAATATTTTCAATACTAATAAATTGTTTTAAAATGTTGGCATGATTTTCAACTTTATGAGCATACCTTTCTCTTTCCAATGCAACATTGACCACCTGAATTGACCACAATATACTGATCGCAAGTGCAAGAAAAAACACACAACTACTGAGCGTAAATGCGTAAATGTTCTGTTGTAAGCTTAACTTCATAGAATATCCCTTTTCACATTGAAAGGTTCACTGACCCAGGACTGACCTTGGTAAGTGCCCTACTATCAACAATACGATCTGTGTTGTGAATATGGTCAAACCCTCCTAATTGCGCCTCCATAGCCCAAATAGCTTGAGAGTTAATATTTAGCATCAAGGAATGATTTAAGCCAAGCTTAAAAATGTAATCTGACCAAACCCAAGCAATAAATTCAGGATCTACATCCAACTCTGCAATGACTATTTTTTTAGCTGTTTCGGGGTTTGAAGCAATATAATCAATGGCAATGTTTAAGCCTTCAATAACACATTGCGCTTTTTCTAAAAGCTCGCTGTCTGCGGTTTTAGAGATCAGGTTAAAGCTCAAGGTGCTTAAACTTTTAGTATCGTGAATTTTTACTTTTTCATTCAATAATTGCATCGCTTCAAAGGCAAAGGGTTCCCATGGAAGAATAGCGTCAACTTCCCCCTGATTAAAGCCATAGAGCAATTCTTCAGGTTTATAATGATGCAACTTGACATCATTCATCGTTAGCCCTTCAATTGCCAGTAAAGTGCTTAAGATATATTCGCTAGATGTGCCTCTAGTAACTCCTATTCGCTTCCCTTTTAACGCTGACATGGACTCAATTTCATCAACAGCATGAGTAATTAATTTCACATCATTATCCGACTGTACGAACATAGCGTGGGTGACAAATTGCTGCGACGTTAAGCTTTGAAAAGCAATGACAGAATCTGAACTTGTGCCAAAATCAACCTCACCATTCATAACTTTTTCAAAAGATACTTGTCCTCCCATCACCTGATCAAACGTCACATCAACACAAGTATTTTCAAACGCATTTATAGCATTGGCAACATAAAAAGGCGTAGAAAGCGGCGTTTTAGAAACAGCAATAGTGATGGGGTATTTTTCTTGGTTTGTAAAACCTTCTACAATAAAGTAGCAAATTACAATACCAGTAATGGCAAGCACTAAAACAGCAGGTGCTAGTGGTTTTTTTTCATGCAAAGCTTAAATCTCCTTTTTTACCCATGCATTATCAGTAGATATTATATGCACGTTTAATGATATATCCTATTAATTCAGCATCAAATCTTAATTAATTGAATTACGGCAGTCATTAAACAATAATATTAGCAGTTATCTTTTAATCTGCTTTTTAATTTACGTTAAAGTTTCTGTTAAAGTTTCTGTTAAACTTTAACGTTAAAAAAATATCTTTAATAAATCATTAAAAAACTAAAATTTTCACTGCAAAAAGTATCCCCAAGATTTACGCAATCTCTGTATTTTCTAGACTCACCACTAGAGTGAATTAACATCTTTAAAGTCGAATACATTAAATTTTGTGGCTATGAGGTCGCACTCACGTTATTAATCCACATTTATCAATCTGCTTTTATTAATCCGCTTAATTAAGAAAGTAGTCTCACCACGCCATGATAAATGTAATCGTTGACTTATTTACTTCAGCTCAACATTGTTAAATTCAACGTTGTGCTGACAGAGAAAAACTTTACCGTAATCATTGCTATTATTTAACAATAACATCAATGAAATAAGATCTATGCATGAACGAGAAACAACTCCGTGTAATTAAATGGTACTTGGTTGGCTTTATAACATTCACTATTTGGACAATGCTAATTTGGCAATATTTTCACTTGGGCGTGCCAAGTCATTATTTTCTTCAGCGTGCTGACATGCCAGAAATATCAAATGGCTGGGGCGGAATTTTGTTACCATTTTTTACTTGGTTAGCTATGATCCGAATTGAAAATAGAATACTAAAAGCACCTGCTGAGCAAAACTCATTAATTTGTAAACAGGTGGTATTCAGTTTTTTTATAGCCTTTGGTTATGGCGTAATATTGTCATTAATGTTTATTAAAGGGTATAGCGATATTTCTGCGGTTTTATTTCCAGCGATACTCGTTTTTGCGCTATTTTTTAAAGTTTATCAAGCGCAATACGTATTAGGCTTTATTCTTAGTATGAGCATTACTTTTGGCGCGGTATTGTCATCTGTTTTTGCTGCTGTAATAGCCTTAGCCTCGGTTGTGATTTACTTCTTTATGCACTTTGTTATTGCACAAATAAAAAAGGCTTTTTTCAACTAAATAGCAAAACGATTAGCTAACCTAGCAATCTTCATTATTGCAGGTTCATTTAAAATAAGGTGATCGTAAACCCGATGCTTGTCGTATTGAATAATAGATATGGCTTACCAAACATAACTCAAATGAAATATATAAATAAAGACGAAATGACTTCAATGGCTCCTCGTTATAGAGCGCAAATTATTAATAGCTTGTCTGGTTTTAAAAGTGCCAACCTTATTGGGACGAGTAGCCAGAGCAGCACACACAACTTAGCGATGTTTAGCTCTGTATTTCATTTAGGTGCTTCACCTGCTTTAGTGGGTTTTATTTCACGTCCAGACAGTGTTGATCGACATACGTTAAAAAATATTAAACTGACTCAACAATATACCATCAATCAAGTGAGTGAGAGCTTTTGGCAAGCAGCCCATCAAACATCAGCCCGTTATGATGATGAAGAATGCGAATTTAAACAAACCGGCCTAACCGCAGAGTTAATCGCAGGTATAGATGCACCTTTTGTTAAAGAGAGTCAGCTAAAGTATGCCCTGGCATTAAAATCAATAGTCCCTATCACGCTTAATAATACGGTATTAGTTATTGGTGAAATTACCGATATTTTATGCCAAAAATCAGCGATTAAAGATGATGGTTACATTGATATTGAGTCATTGAATACCGTTATGGTTTCAGGCCTTGACAGTTACCACACCAGTAAAAGACTTTCACGTTTGAGTTACGCTAAACCTGGGGTATTGCCCAAAAGCATTCCTCTTAACGGTGAATAAAAGGCAAACTCAAATACACTTAAACCTCTGTGAGGCATGTTGATGTTAACAATTTTTTATGATGGTAATTGCCCAATGTGCGCGACAGAAATGGCACACCTTAAAAAGCATGATACAGACAACAGAATTAGCTTGGTCGATATACATCAAGATGATTTTTCTGCACGCTACCCGAGTGTTTGCTTTGATGATGCCATGAAAATATTGCATGGGCATTATAAGTCACAGTTGCTACTGGGACTTGAAGTAACCCATAGAGCTTGGACTTTAGTGGGTAAAGGCTTTTGGGTAGCGCCATTAAATTGGCCAATAATTAAAACCATCAGCCACTGGATATATTTGGGTTTAGCGAAATATCGTCATCCAATTTCAGCGCTGCTCGCAAAAATATTTAACATTAAAACCACTCACTGCACATCAGGAACATGCTATGACAACCCAACAAACACTGATCATCGGCGCAAGTAGCGATATTGGTATGGCTATCGCTAAGCAAGTACAAACTGATAAAAATACAGGTTTACTGCTGATAAGCCGTAATTTCAAACATGCTGATATGCAAACGAGTGTAACCAATTCACCACAGGTGACTAAAATTAGGGTTAAAGATTATCAACCACAGTCAATTGATCACGCTATAACGCAATTAGCACAACATAACCAAGCACCAATAACCCGCGTATTTGTTTGTAACGGTATACTCCACAACGACACCATTAAACCGGAAAAACGCTTAGAAGACTTTGATGCTCAATCTTTCATTCAAGTAATGACATCAAACACTTTAACGCCGATGTTATGGATACAAAAGTTAACTCCATTATTGACAGGGAAGTCACCCTGCACATTCGTGCTATTTAGCGCTAGAGTAGGTAGTATAAGCGACAACCGCTTAGGTGGTTGGTATAGTTATCGCGCATCAAAAGCGGCTTTAAACATGATGATAAAAACCGCAGCGATAGAGCTAGCTCGCAGAGCTAAAAATATAAAACTTATTGCTTTTCATCCAGGTACTACTGATACGCCATTATCGAAACCGTTTCAAAAAAATGTTCCGGAAAATAAGCTTTTTAGTGCAGAGTTTGTCGCTAAGCAGCTATTAGATATTGTTGAAAACACCCCAATAGACCAGAGCCCAAGTTATCTTGATTGGCAAGGTGAAACGATTAACTGGTAGTCAAAGGCTTACTATTTGATAATTAAGTAGCTAGGTTAGCGACTTAATTATCACAACCATTACGAAGCTTTACCAAACAGCACTCGCTATTTAAAGTTTACACTTGAAATGGCTAATGAAAAAGCACCAGCAACTTTACTACTCACTAAAAATCCCACTTCTATAATGTTTTCTGATAACAGTACTGGTGCATTAGGAATGTTGCGCCCCCGAAATGAGGCTTGAAAGTCTGCTAACAAAAACGTTAACTGCTTTTGTTGGCCAGCAACTGTAGTAAAATTGTGTTTATACGCTAAACGATAACCATCAAGCTTTACGCTCATTCTTAATTGATAAGTCAGCCCATCACCTTTAATATTAATAGACACCTTTTCAAAGCCTTTGTTTAACGATTTAATCGAACGAAAGACTGAACTAAACCCGCCATTATTTTCTAGCGAAATATGACCTGCAAAAAGAGCATGACTTGCTTGCAATGAAAAGCTCCCTTGAGATTGACCTCCCATAACGCCATCATTTGTAATACGCCAGCTTTCAATGTCTTGTGGTTCCAAAAGGCCTAGCTGTGATAAATTTTGCTTAGTAAAGTCAATCATAAGTATATGCTCTTTTTTGCTCGCTATCAGTTCCGAGCTATTCAGCGTAAATGGCTTATTGCTATAAATTTTTACTAAACCAAAAAAGGTACACAAAGTAAAAAATATAATTAAAGCAATAAAGCGCATCTTGCTTACTTAGATATTAAAGCGGGATTAATTTTCGCCGCGTGATGAGTTTTAGGCTGAGTCACAAGTAGTTTCACGGGCAAAGGTTAACTCAATACTATGGCTTAACTCGGTAAGCTCATTCACCACAATTGTCGCCATACTGGCATATTCAACCACTTCACCATGTGTGACTAAGCATGACATAGTCTGAGCATTTTCAGCCGCTTGTAGGTCATATAAGTAATCGCCAACATATAATAAGTTTTCAACGGGCAGTGCCCATAGTTTAGCTAGGTGTAATAAGGCGTCTGGTGCGGGTTTGGCTTTGTGGTCCGCTCTTGTAAAAAGCAATTCAATGTCAATATTGTTACGCTGAATTTTTATTAATGCGGCTTCTCGACAATTACGCGTGACAATAGCACAAGGAATACCTAACCGAGACAATAGCTCAATAAGTTCACCAGTACCGAGTAACTTTTTTGTATTTAGCGCGTCATTAAGTTCAAATTCAACTAATAAATTATTGGCTAATATTTGCTGCTTTTTTGGTAAGGTATCTACAAAATCGAGTACGTCGATATTTTTCGGGCACCTTAACGCTGTGCGAATATCGTCGAAGTTTAAGTTTGAAGAAACCAAGGTATTATCTAAGTCAAATATTACGCCTAACAATTTATGTGGTAACACGCCATTTATCTCCTTATAAGAATGTTCAAGTAGCCGTTTGAGTATTTATTGAAATCAATACTTAATCTAACTAACAGTACGCGCTATGCGTAAATAAAGATCATCTAAAGCGTGAAACTATCCTTTGCCCTGCAACTAAACTCGATTAATTCGACAACTGAAACTTCCAGACATTGCTTGTGTCTGACTCAATTTTTTCACAAGCAAAAAAGTCGTGTGAAAAAGCCGTATTACAACTATTAGGCGTTCTGCCTTTAAAGTTGTAAATAATTTTCTGTTCAAGCGTTGTTAAATTTAATGACTTATATGATTTACCCATTAAGTAATAAATCGTATTATCGCGCAATTGCCAATGTCGCCAACCAGAAATAGGAAAACTTTCAATTATGGTCGACTCAACACCGGTCATTAAATCTAATTGATATAAGCCTTCGTGATTAAACTTAGTGTAATAAATTTGATTATTGCTTCCTTGAACACTATAGCCACCGTTAGTCGTTACCTGAGTAACGGTATTATCTGGTGACATCTGCCAGATGTTCCATTGTCCATCAACTTCAGCACTAAACATGATGCGCTTTTCAACATAAGCAACGTGATGCACTTTTGTAAATCCTACTGCGATTTTCTGCCATTTTTTATTTTTCAAAGAATAGCGATATAAAGCATTATTAATGCTCGCAACGAGTTGATTATCTTCAGATGAGAAGGCCATAGCGGCAATATAAGTGATTTTTTCATCAAACGCGGCAATACTAATGCCACCTTGTTCAGCTTGAATATATATTTGTTCTTTACCCGTACGGTTAGATGTAAATGCCAGTACGTTAGATTTATTTCCAAGTATCGGATTGAGATTAATACCACTACTTTTTGTTAATGGTATTAACTTATTGCCCTGATTAGCGTAACTAAAAATATTAACCGTCGATTGACTACGTTCAGTTATCACCGTTTGATTAGTGTCGCCTTTTGCAAGCCGGCTGAACTGGTCGCCATGTTCAATAACCGTTAGCGTATGATGATTAACATCAAAACTGAATAATCCAGTACTGTTTGCCACTAAAATTATATCTGCTGAATGCCAAACCATGCCGTAAACTTCATCAACAAAATCGGCAGTCAATATAATAGAATTATCATTTAGCGAAATAAGTTTAACTTTATCGGTTTCATCACCGTTGTACTCAATAACAGCTAAGGTTTTAAAGTTAGGCGATATTGCAAACATATAATCCCCTACCGTATTACCTGTTTGTATCGGATGAGTAAGTTGTTGCTTTCTTCCGGTATCAAGTTGATAAGAATAAATAGCATATGGCTCAGATATACTTGATCTAGATCGATAAATTAATCGTCTCTTTTTCTCATCAAAAACGAGTTGTGTAACCACCCTTTCGCCACAATCAATTATCGGTTCAAACGCCATGGCAGCTAAATTAACTTTAACTATTTCACACTGCCTTTGTTGTAAGTTGTTTAATCTCGATGCATAAATAAAACCATCGCCGGCAAATAAAACATCGGTGTAGTAATAATTATCATCTGTAATCGCTTGAGCAGGTGCGTCAGCCTGTTTAATGAAAAGTTGTGCACTCGCATCAGTGCCAGTCCGGTGTAGGTAAACCAGTGAACCTGTTTTTGCATCATAACTCGCGTTAAAAGCGTTCCCTAATGTTGATGTAACAGGTTGCCACCCAACAACCCGCAAGTTGTCGGCTGAACTTGTAGACCCATATAATTTATAAATAAAAAATAAACTTAACGCTAATGCCGCAAAAATCCATCCTCGTTTACCGCCTAATAGCTGAAATTTATGACGATAAAGTGTTGGCGTTACAACCTCATCATTTTTAACGGGGCTAGTGTGCTGGAGATCTAATTCAGCTAAGACCGATTCTGACTTGTTATTTTCACTTGGAATGTTTTCTATAACAGGTGCTGCCGTTAATCTATATCCTACTTTACTTACCGTTTTTATCCATTGTGGTGAGGACGGGTTATCTTCGATTAATTTACGTAATTCTCCAACGGCTCGATTAATCGCTGCATCACTAACAATTCTTCCCCGCCAAACTTGTGCAATTAACTCTTCTCTGGAAATAGCCTCTTGAGGGTGCTGACAAAAATAGACCAGTAATTCAAAAATTCGAGGCTCAAACTCAATACATTTATCGTCTTTAATTAACGCTATCTGTTCAACGTCAACGACTATATCGCCAAATAAAAAACGCATTTAGTATTCCATCATTTAATTAATCATTATCATTTCATTATAAAACCATTGTTACCTCTTTATTGAATGAAATCAAGAAACTGACACACTCCAGTTTTAAATGAGTAAAGCATAACAAGAGCAATATAATGAATAAAAAAGCCATGATTAACCTTACTATAATCTCGTGTAGTTTACTTTTAGGCTGTGGAGGAAGCGGCAGTAAAAAAACAGAGCAACCATCTCCCACACCGATAATAACGACATGTGCAGGACAATCGCTTGAGTCGGGAACAAGCTGTATAACATTAGAGAATAGAGAGGCCATTGTTTATAAACCTAGCAATACTATTGAAGGGATCGCAGTGTTTTTACATGGCGCTCCTGGATCTCCTAAAAAAGTCAGTAAAATATTTAATGCTAAATCAATCAGTGATAGTGAAAAATTAATATCCGTTTCGCCTCAGGGTATAAATGAAAAATGGGGCTGGGAAAGTGTTAATGACTCCGCGAATGCTAAGCAAGCCGATGTAGATTTTATTGTTAACCTTCTGACTAAGATCAGAACTGACAACAACATTACCACCGATAAAGTTTATATTTTTGGCTACTCTGCAGGTGGATTTATGGCTTATAAACTTGCCTGTCAAATACCAGGACATATAACCGCAATTGTATCTCTTGCAGGACAATATAGGGGTGACTTTAGCGCCTGTTCAACATCTACACCGGTGACTGTGCATCACTTTCATAGTCCACAAGATAGAGAAGTCCCTATCAAGGGTAGAGAGGTGGGTGAGATAAAATCGGTTGCCGAAACACTCGCACACTGGTTGCTTATTAATGGCTGTAGTGAAACCTTCAACACAGTGAAACACCCGAAAGTAAGTAGTACCAGTAATGGCACTGAGACTCAAACCTGGGAAGGTTGTGTCAAAGAAGTCAGCTTTTCAGCATTAAATAATGTACCGCATGAAGCCAGTTATAGCGCAGAAGTATTGAAACAAATCTACCAGCCTATTTTTAATTAAAGTAGGTCGTGTGGCAAAAGATTATCAAATCTAATAAAGGATACATTATGCAGAAAATTTTCAGTTTTTTACTTATAGTAGTTTTTATATCGGCTTGCTCTGACGGTGGCAATAACGCAGAAATACCACAAACAGATAATACTTCAGGTAACACCAGCATACCGATTAATAATATCGCGATCCCTGATAATCGTTATGCTAATAACTATCAAGTGTTACTCTTTGGTAATAGCCATGTTATAGGGTTAAGTGGCTTACTTAAAAGACTTATTAGTGCAGGCAACCCTTTTGCCACAATTACCATAAAAAATGCTGGAGGTGGATTTTTAGATGATAGTTCCAGTAAACAAAGAAGAATTGAGTTACTTGAAAGTGAGCTTTGGACGCATGTTATCTTACAAGGCCAAAAATATTCTCAATCAGGTGCGAAAACCTACCCAATTAATGCAGCACTAGCTTGGATAGATAAAGCTAAGAGTCATAACACAACCCCGATACTTTTCCCTGAGCACCCACAAAAAGGGAAAACTCAAGAAGGGAGTAGAGTGCATCTTATACATACTGGTATTGCTGAATTACAAAAGGCGTGTGTTGCACCTGTTGGCTTAGCTTGGGATAGAGTCATCATGACGTATCCACAAATCGTCTTACATACAGATGACGGTAATCACGCATCTTTAACTGGGCAATTACTCAGCGCTTTCATTTTTTATGAAGTTATTACTGGTGAGGCAGCAGATTTGTTGCCCTTTGATAGTAACATCGATGTAGATGAAGCAACTCAGCAAATTTTAAGGCAAATGGCTTCTGAAACTATTAAAACTCATCCGCCTTGCATATTTGAAAAATAAATTTTCGGTGGAAGCTTCTATTTATAACAGCGGTTCCATTAAAGGAGCCGCTGTTTTTTGAATCAACTAATCAGTATGTTGACCTACCTGCCCCAAGAGCAACCTATTGATAAATACTGTGCTATAGGTGTATTAGTAGTGAGGTTTGTTCTTTTTTAGGCATTTTACTCACCACTAACCTATATGAGTTATCCATCATGCGTTCAATTTCTCCCTGAGGAATTGAACCATCCAAAATCACCGTATTCCATTGTACTTTATTCATATGATAGCCAGGTATAACCGCGCTGAATACATCACGTAACATAACAGCCTCATCGGGTTCACATTTTAAGTTAATACAATAATGCCCCGCCATTTTCCCTTGAGTGCCTTTTTCATTACCTTTGCCTAGGGCTAAGGTTGCAAACATTTTATGCTTTACTTTAAATACACTGACATCCTCACCAAAAGGAAAATATTCGATTGTTTCAGCTTTATCTAGTAAATAACGCCTAGCTTGTATGTTATCCATAATATTGTTACTGCACCTTAAATGAGTGATTAACACTCTATTCCGATAAAAAAACTAATTGACTACAATGGCAAAAAAATTGCCATTCATTAAGTAAATCCACAAGGACAATGACTAAAAACAGCCTAAAAGAATGGCCGAAATCATACTTATATCACTCAAAAATAAAGATATAAGCCTGCGTTTTAAATGATAACTATTATCATTAAATCATACTCCAACAAACGCGATACGACAACAAATAAAACCGCAAACTTAAGGAAACGAACAGCTTAAAAACATCTCGTTGCCTTCATAAAACAGTTGTAAAAAAGTAACAAAAAAACACTAAAGGACCTAGTTAAAATAAGAAGACAAATTCATTATTTGCTTTGCAGGCACCGGCTTACTTAAATAAAAGCCTTGTACAAAATCACAACCTAACTCTCTCAACAAAGTATGTTGCTCTTTGGTTTCTACTCCTTCAGCTACAACCAAAAGCCCTAAACTATGTGACATGGCGATAGTTGCTTTAACTAAATCACAATCCGATTTATTTAACGTTATACCATGAATAAAACTACGATCAATTTTTAATATATCAAAATGATACTGCCTTAAATAACTTAACGATGAATAACCTGTGCCAAAGTCATCCATTGATAGTTTTATACCTAACTTATTGATTTCATGTAAAGCATCTTTAATATAAGACTGTCCTCCCATCAATACGCCTTCAGTAATTTCTAACTCAAAATCCTCAAAATCAATACCAGCTTCATTCACCGTATTTTGAATCAAACTCAATAGCCCTTCATCTCTGAACTGGCGAGGAGATAAATTAACGGCCATGGTGTATTTTTTATTCCCTTTACCTTGCCAAACACTTAAAAACGTTAAGGCTTGCCTAATGACAAACTGCCCAATGGGTACTATCAGTCCTGTGTGCTCAGCAATAGGTATAAATTCATCAGGTGTAACGTTACCTAATACAGGATTATGCCAGCGCAATAAAGCTTCCGCACCGACCATTTTGTCATTACTAAGATCAAATTGGGCTTGATAGTATAATTCAAACTCTTGACGCTCTAATGCTCCGTGCATTTGCTCTTCAATCGCAAAACGACGCTGCATAACCGTGTTCATTTCTTTGGTAAAAAAGGAATGAGTATTACGCCCTAAAGCTTTAGCTTGGTACATTGCTGTATCAGCATTACGTAATAAGTCTGAGGCGCCAAGGCCATTTTCAGGATAAAGGGCAATTCCGATACTCAATGTTAATATTAGCTCCCTGCCATCAATATTGAATGGCTCTCTAAAGGTTTTCAGTAAAACCTCAGCAACGGCAAGCGCATTGTAATGTTCGGTTAGGCCCCGTAAAAGAATAATAAACTCATCACCACCTAAACGACCGACCGTATCTTCTTTTCGTAAAACATTTTGCAGTCGCTTCGCGGACTCGATCAACAACTTGTCGCCGATTTCATGTCCTAAAGAATCGTTCACTTTTTTAAAGTCATCTAAATCAAGAAAAAGTACCGCCGCCTGCTCAGTGTTCCTATCTGCTTCAATTAATATTTGCGTTAAGCGATCTAGTGCCAAAAATCGATTTGGTAATAGCGTTAAACAATCAAAATAAGCTTGATGACGGATCAACTCTGCATTTTTATGTTGCTCAGTAATATCACGAATAATAACAACGAGCTGCTGGTATTTTGACAAATAATTAATTCTAGCTTCAAAAAAGGATAAACCACGCGGCAGGATTAAATCATATTCAAAACTTATCATTTCGGTTTGTTTTAATGCTTTGGCTATATGGTTATGAAACTTGCGGGCAACGTCTTCGGGTAGTACATCAGTCATATTTTTGCCAATAAATTTTTCAGGCGATACATAAAGGTCACTTATGTTACTGGCGTGATAATCTACAATCGTTCCATCACTTTCCATCAAGAAAAATAAATCGGGTATCGCTTTAAATATAGTCTCAAGCATCTGATCTTTAAAAGTAGCTTGTGCTTGTGCATGTATTACATCGGTTAAATCAATATCAATACAGTACATTTGTTTATTGTTGTATTGGTTAGTAAAGAGCACATGACTTGAGTAAACACATACATCATTACCCTGTTTATCAAGTAAAGTAAGTTCTGCTGCGGGTATTTCTACACCATTTTTTATCCAGTTAGTGTGCGCAGCAATAACAAACTCACACATGGGTTTGGGAATGATAAGGTCTTCTATTTGTTGCCCCGTAGCCTCTTCTTTGGTGAAGCCATAAAGTAACTCGCTGCCCTCGTTCCAATAAATTACCCGTCGATTTTCATCATATCCCTGTACAGAAATAGCACTGACTGCATCAAATATCTGATGCAATGGGTCGTTAATAATATATTTGTGGCTTAACGCGCTAACAGCTTTTTTCGAATTCATAACGTGGAGAGGCCCAGTAACTTCAATATATTAATAATAGACTTAAATAGGTAATTTCGCTTATGTAAACAAAATAAAGCTGAGTAATATGCATCAGAGTAAATGATGGCTATTCGCTAGTTATACATATGTTTCCGCTTATATTAGCCCTTCGGGGAAATGAGGTTACTAAGCTACTGATTATACAAAGCCTCTAATGTGCTCTGTGCTGCTCAAGCTGCTTTAATTAAAAACGACAGTTTTATCGGCTATTAATAATCAAATGCTCACATTACCATTCCATCAACCATGCTATGTAACAGAGAAAAACGGTATTTAATCGGATAAAAGATGACAAAATTTATTACACTGGCACAATGGTAACCAGATAAGTTCTGCTTTGCCTAAAGGTCAAACAGTTCCTAAAGTAATAATAAAAAAGGATATTCAATGAAAGCTATTTTTGCTCTGCTACTTATGTGCTTTAGCACGTTAAGTTTTGCTGTTGAGCAGGCCGAAGAAATTTTTAAACAATTAGCCCCTTCACTTTATCAAATACGCTTAATCGACAAAGCCAGTGGTGAAAAGTCTTCTATTGGTTCGGGTTTTCAAATTAGTAGCGATGGTCTTATTGCGACTAATTATCACGTTATTTCAGGTTTTGCCCGACACCCTCATAAATACACCATAGAGTATTTAGATAATAAAGGTAACAAATCAGCGCTTACCTTAAAAAGCGTAGATGTCATTAATGACCTTGCCATTGTTCAACGTGAAGTTAGCACTGAAATGCCATATTTTCATATCGCGAAGCAAGCGCCGACAAAAGGTGAGGAGCTATTTTCGTTAGGTAACCCGCATGACTTAGGCATGATAGTCGTACCGGGTACATATAATGGTTTAAAAAATGAGTCTTTTAACGACCGCATTCATTTTACGGGTTCAGTTAACTCAGGCATGAGTGGTGGCCCCGTTGTTAATAAGAATACTGAAGTCGTCGGCATTAATGTTGCCACCTCGGGTAATCAAATCGGATTTTTAGTTCCACACGACAAGTTACTTGCGCTTTATCAGCAATATCAGCAAAACCCTCCAAAAAGCATTGAGCAACAAATGGCAGCTCAGCTTATGCAGAATCAAGAAAAGTTAATTACTACAATTTTGAAAAGTGATTGGCAATTAAAGCAATTAGGTCGAGGCTTAATACCTACTATTGATGTGCCTTTTGTACGTTGCTGGGGTGAGTCCAACTCAGATAAAGTCGATGCTCAAATAATGGCGGCCGTTGCAAATTGCGATTTAGATGAAAATACCTATATTTCTTCTGACTTTTTTACTGGCTCTTTGGAAATGGAATACCGCTATATGGAATCAGATAAAATTGGCAGTACTAAGTTTTATCATATTTTTGAGCGTCAGCTAAACCAAGTAGCACCAGGTAATCTAGCAGGTAAGGATGATGTAACTGAATATCAATGTCACCATGACCTTGTTATGCCACCAAGCAGCAATATTAATAATAAAGCCGTATTTTGTACTCGTGCTTATAAAGATTTCCCGGCGCTGTACGATGTGCTTTATATCGCTATTTCTGTCGACCATGAGCAATACGCATTACTCAGCCATTTCACCATTTCTGGCGTTGCACAAGAAACCTCACTTGCCTTTTTAGCTAAATTTATGGAGTCGGTTTCATGGAAATAATTATTGAAGAAATCAGTCATGGTCACAAACTCTTAAGTCGCCAAAAATTTGCTCCAAACAACATTACTATTGGTCGGGGCTACGATAACGACATTATCATTAGTGACCCTCATGTTTGTCCTGAACACTTGCAGTTGCATTTTAACGGTGAGCATTGGTTGGTTGATGATCAGGGGTCAATTAA
Source organism: Colwellia sp. 6M3 (assembly GCF_014077595.1). Taxonomy (NCBI): domain Bacteria; kingdom Pseudomonadati; phylum Pseudomonadota; class Gammaproteobacteria; order Alteromonadales; family Colwelliaceae; genus Colwellia; species Colwellia sp. 6M3. The sequence continues at coordinate 50,699 of NZ_JACGWF010000022.1, forward strand.
TGGCAGTTTTCTTGAAGGCAGTAAAGAAAATGTTATCCAACATAAAGTCAGTTCTGGCGATATTATCTCCATTGGTAAAAGCCAAGTGCGCCTTGTTTTCCCTAGTCATCCCGTATCTGAAAGTATTGCCATTAGTCCATTCGAGAGTTTAATAAACTTAGCGCGTCATCCTGTTGTACTTGCACTTAGTATGACTTTATTTGCTTTAATTGGTGGTTGGATTATTAATTTAAACAATGCCAACGAAGTTTCTTTAACACAAATACTCGTGCCTACCATTGGCTTAACCTTAGGCTTTGCCTTATGGCCTGCTGGCATTGCATTAGTGTCACACTTAACCAAACATGATGCGCGTTTTTGGACCCAAATGGGCATTAGCTTTATCTTTTTTAATTTAATGTGGCTCAGTGATATTTTTGAAAACATTGTGCACTTTAATACTTCCAGTAATTTTTCAATGCTCTGGTTGTTATCTATTATTCCATTGCTGTTGGCTTTTGGCTTATTTTGGCTTAACTGTTATGTCGGCTTTCACATGACTTTACGTCGTAGAAATGTTGTCGCCTCATGTTTAATACTCTTGCTCTTTGGCGGCAGCTTTGTCATTCAAATGAGTAAACAACCTGACTTTAATCCGCGCCCGCAATTTGACACCACCATTATGTCGCCAGCCTTTATATTTGCGCCAAGTACTAATGTTGAAACCTTTGTTAATGACGCAAGTAAGCTCTTTGATAAAGCGACAAAAAGTGTAGAAAAAGACAGTAAAGATTAATTAGATAAAAGCTTAGTATTACTGAGGTTTAAGCATAAAAAAGCCGTCGTGGTTACGACGGCTTTTTAGATATTACAAAAGTGCAATAAGGTGTAATTAAGGTTTGGCGATAAAACCAATAGCTTGATAAACCTCAGCTAGCAATTTACTCGCACGCGCTGACGCTTTATCTGCACCTTTTCGCATCACTTCATCTAAGTAGGCTTGGTCATTACGAAATTGATGATAACGTTCTTGAATCGGCGCAAGTAAAGCAACAACAGCTTCAGCAACATCACCTTTTAAATGACCATACATTTTATCTTCATATTCAGGCACCAATTCAGCAACTGTTTTACCTGTTGTACATGATAAAAGCGATAACAAGTTTGATACGCCAGGCTTTTCTGCAATATCAAAATAGATATTCGCTTGCTCGTCTGAATCAGTCACAGCACGTTTAATTTTTTTGGTTATTTTCTTAGTATCTTCTAGTAAGCCAATAAAGTTACCTGGATTCGTATCAGATTTTGACATTTTTTTAGTCGGCTCTAATAAGCTCATGACACGAGCGCCAAACTCAGGAATAAAAGGTTCAGGCACTTTAAAAGTTTCACCATGCAAGTTATTAAAACGCGTAGCAATGTCACGTGCTAATTCTAAATGCTGTTTTTGATCATCGCCAACGGGCACTTTATTGGCGCCGTATAATAAAATATCAGCGGCCATTAAAACCGGATAAGTAAATAAACCTGAGTTCATATTCGCTTCAGATTTAGACGACTTATCTTTATATTGCGTCATGCGATTAAGCTCACCCATTTGAGTGTAGCAATTTAATACCCAGCTCAATTGCGCATGCTCAGGCACATGTGATTGAATAAAAATAGTGCTTTTTTCTGGGTCAACGCCACAAGCTAAATATAATGCTAAACCATCTAAAGTTGCTTTGCGCAACGCTTCAGGCTCAGGGCGAACAGTTATGGCATGCTGATCAACCAGCATGTAATAACATTCGTGACTATCTTGCATGCTTACCCATTGCTTTAATGCACCAAGATAATTGCCAATGGTTAACTCGCCTGATGGCTGACAGCCGCTTAGTACAATAGGTTTACTCATTTTTTATCCTTGAAGTTTTCTAAATTATTTAATCTGTTAATTATTTAACGGTGGCTAATGCTGCGCGCATTTCATCAATAGCAACTTTGTAATCTGGCTTTGAAAATATAGCCGAACCAGCCACAAACATATCAGCGCCAGCTTTAGCTATATCTGCAATATTATCGGCTTTAACGCCACCGTCTACTTGTAAACGAATATCGAAACCACTGGCATCGATTTTTTCACGCACTAAGCGAAGTTTATCTAAAGTAGTAGGAATAAACGATTGACCACCAAAGCCTGGGTTAACTGACATTAACAAAATAACATCGAGTTTATCCATAACGAAATCTAAAACATGTAAAGGTGTTGCAGGGTTTAATACTAAGCCCGCTTTACAGCCATGATCTTTAATGAGCTGCAAGGTTCTATCAATATGATCGCTAGCTTCAGGGTGGAAGGTAATAATATCAGCACCGGCTTTAGCAAAATCAGGGATCAGGCTATCAACAGGTTTCACCATTAAATGCACATCAATAGGTGCGGTAATACCGTAGTCTCGTAATGATTTACAGATCATTGAGCCAAACGTTAAGTTTGGTACAAAGTGATTATCCATCACATCAAAATGAATAACATCAGCGCCAGCATTAAGCACCTTTGTAACATCTTCGCCCAAGCGAGCAAAGTCAGCAGATAAAATTGATGGAGCAATAAGAAAATCAGACATAGTAATTACCTTGACAAAATTTGCGATACTTTAACTTAATTGTGCAAATTTTGCGACTTAGATCAGTCACAAAAATGTATATAACATCTTATATCGTAATCAAGTTCATATGTAGATTTCAACAC
>NZ_JACGWF010000229.1:0-363 GCF_014077595.1 Colwellia sp. 6M3
GGGTCTTTGTTGTGTGACAGTTTAACTTCGCCAGAAGTCAATATTGAATACTAAAGTAGATACCAATCAATCAACTCATAAGAGTTAATTAAATGGCACTGAATGGTACTGCTACCATTCTTTTTTTACTTTTGAAAACTCTTGATAAATAACAATGTTATTCATCAGAATTTTATTATCAGCTTTTCCAAATTTTTAAAGAGCATATTAATTAGTTATTCCGAAGAACAAGCACTAATTAACAATCATCTGTGTGGACACTACGAACAAATAAGTTCTAAATCGTATAAGGAGGTGATCCAGCCCCAGGTTCCCCTAGGGCTACCTTGTTACGACTTCACCCCAGTCATGAATCACTCCGTG
>NZ_JACGWF010000101.1:0-13507 GCF_014077595.1 Colwellia sp. 6M3
TGTTTATCAACGAGGTGTTTCCAATCATCAAATGTTCTACGTGTCATAAGTCACTCCAAAATTAAGTTGGAGGAACTATAAATTCAAACGTTAATTAATAGAACGTGCTCTTGGCCAGACGTTCACACTCTTTTTATATTGGTGGCTTAGTTCTCTATCAGGATAAAGGTAGACCTACTTTTTCTGAACACTACAAATAGCTCAAAAAACTATTGATATTAATGTCTGCTAACGTATCAAAGCGGTCTATCGTCCTCTAATTTCTAAACCACAGGTACCTGAACCACCAAACAATAAAGTTTCAATCTTTATTGTCACTACTTAGTTCATCACAGAGCATGGGATTTTATAAAGTTTTAAACTTTATTGTTTCCTTACTCTTTTGGTATGACCGAAAAATTGGCCATGCAAGAGAAAAAAGTTCTAATCTCTATTGTTCTCCCGCAGGAATGTAAAACTAAGCTAGATGCAGATTGCTGGACGCTCACTTTTGATTAAGATTGTTTACGGGAATAATATTAGAAAATTTTGACTGGGTGACAATGGCTTGAAAGAAGTCGCTGATTAGTTTTAAAGGGTGATTGATTATAATGTTTGAGTTAAACCATTTGTGTAATGGCTTAACTCAGGTATAAAACAAGGAGTGGTATGTAACTAGTATTCTGTGGTCTTTGCGCCTTTGAAACGTCTGGCTGAACTTTCGTTAACGGGATTATATAGCTGACCATTTATGAGCGCCAACTCATATGCCCCTGTTGCATCAACCATGACCCAATTATCCAATCTACTGCTCAGTTGTCTAAAAAATTTACGTCCAAAAGGTGTTTTATGAATTTTGAATGCTTTTTCTGGTATTTCGTATGTAAGTTGTTTGAATGAATTTTGAATAACTTCTGGTACTTGGATAACTTTATATGAAAAATCTGTTTTATATGAAGAAATCTGTATTTTCCATTCAGTAGCTACAAAACTACTGTCTTTGGAGAACACTTTTTTCTCAATTGCGTTGTTTTCTAAAGCTGTCAGTTCTGATAAATAAAGAACCACTGAAAGTTTCTCAGGGTGGTATTGCCCAATATATTTAGACTGATTAGTACTTATTAACTCAAATACCGACATTCTTTTGTCACAATTGGATTTGCACACCATTTCATAGTCAAACTCTTTTGCTGTAGCGATTAAGGCGTTTAATGTTTTTTGTTTCGCTACTTCATGTGCTTTATCCGGATCTGTAAAGCTACCCCCTAACCATTCATCAGAGAACACCATATAATCGAATTCTCTTTTTTCTGAACGTCCAGTCAAGTAATCGTCTACAAGCGATAGTGCCAAGCCAGCAGCTTGACCGTCGGCAGAAAAAGCACCAGTCCCCGTTGCGCTAATTGCTAGGGCGTTAAACCCCTCGCTTTGCATTTTACTTGTCCATTCCGTAGATTTATAGTTAGAGTTTTGCAAAGTGTTTTCAAATTTCGTGCGTTCTGCAACTGGCATCAAATACCTAAAAGCGTATTTAAATTCAATAGAATCATTATTATCAAAGTAATCTGCATCGTAACTTTTTGTGGCACCTCTGTAGGAATCTGGTGCAGAACTGGCACAGCCGTAATTAAGTAAGCTAATAAGAGTGATCAGTAAGATGTTGAATGTGTGTTTCATGGTTTTCTCCTTGGTTTATAGGTACCTACTATAACGGTACCGTGTTGGGCGACAAAGTTAAATAGTTTAAATGTATTATTAGAACTTTTGCCTAATTTAGCGCTTTTTTGTTTGCTCTAAACAAAGGCATTGCTCCCATAAAAGGTTAACTTACGGGAGTTTTCCATCAATGAAACCAAGCACCACTCAAAGAACCGGATATTTTCTGGTTGTTTTTCAAGTTATTAATTTTGTTTGGATGGCATTTTATCCAGGTTTATTGAGGGCAGTTTGTGGGAGAACAATAGAGATTAGAACTTTTTTCTCTTGCATGGCCTATTTGTCGGTCATGCCAAAAGAGTAAGGAAACAATAAAGTTTAAAATTTTATAAAACCCCATGCTCTGTGATGAACTAAGTAGTGACAATAAAGATTGAAACTTAAGCGGACATTAAGAATCCTAGAGTAAAGACTCCTCCGTGCGCATTGCTGACGTTAGTTATTGATTGTTTTTTAGGTCAACTTGTAGCCAATTGCGGACATTAAGGCTTAGTTTGAAAGGATAACTACTGCCACATTGCAGACCTAAATTAGTCTTCGGAATTAGGCACGTTTATGTTCACTTAGATACGAAACCGGACATTAGCCATGGTATATCTAGCGACATTTGAACCGATGAAAATCAGCCCTGCGTTAGATAATAGAATTGTTCTAAATTTCATCAGGAATCTATAAAGTCAAAAATTCTAATTTGATTAGAAAATACCAAAGCGGACATTAGTTTAATATGATTTTAGGTATTAAATTCTATGGCGCTTCGGGGCACTTTGCTCCTTAGTGTTTTTAATCTAATTTGTAGTCGCTCAGTGCGCAACAATGTTATTAACTTAAGCTTAAATTACGAATTTACAATAAATTAGCTAGTTGCTAACCTAGCTATGAATTAAAAATAGAGATAAATCACTAATCAGCTGTTCAGTATTCAATTCAAATAGTACAAAAGTCAACCAATAAAACTCATTCAACTGATTTCTTAGAAAATCACCGTAAAAAACCAACCGATTTCACTCGAAATAGAACCCTTACTTTTCCTCGTCTGATTAGTTTTATGTTGAATGCTCTCAATGGTTCAATTCAAGCTGAACTCGTTCGATTTTTCTATGATATCGATGATAGCTACTTGTCGACAACATCAGTTAGAACCGCTGCTTTTTGTAAAGCCAGAATAAAACTCTCTCATCAGGCATTTATTGAGTTAAATGGTGAATTAGTTCAAGCGTTCTATGAAGCGGCAACTATAGAGAAATGGCAAGGACATCGGTTGTTAGCTGTTGATTGGGCAGTCACAAAATTACCTATCTCTAACGAACTACTAGAGCATTTTGGTAAAGCTCGCTCACATGCTGCTATGCCTCATGTTCGTCTTTCACAACTCTATGATGTTAAATATAATATTACTCTAGGTCTACAGGTAGAAAGCCATTCAACAGGATAGCGTGAAATGGCGCTAAAGCATTTAAATAAAACTGAAACAGGCGACTTAGTCGTTTATGACGGAGGTTATCCTGCCGTTTGGTTTTATAAATACCATAAGCTAAAAAATGTTGATTTCTGCATGCGTATTGTTAAAAGCTCTAATGTTGTTAAAGCCTTCCTAGAAAGTGGAAAATATAGTGATGTCGTTGATCTCCCTTGTATCGAAAAGTCTCTTCGTCGATGTAGAAAAGATAAAACATCTACCGAATTACTACGCTTAAGGTTAGTGCGAGTTGACCTACCATCAGGTGAACCAGAGGTATTGGTTTCATCATTAACAGATCTACAAGCTTATCCTACTTCTATTTTCTCTAATTTATATCACCAACGCTGGGGAGTAGAGGAAGACTACAAAGTATTGAAAAGTCGCCTCAATATTGAGAATTATTCTAGTGTTTCTGTTGCAGGAGTTTTACAAGACTTACACGCTAAGCTATTGACTAAAAACACTGCTGCTTCTGCAATCCATGATGCAAAACGAAAAATAAAGAAGCCTAAAAAGAATAGGCTTTATGAGTATAGAATCAACTACACCTTTGCGATAAACCAGCTAAAGGATAATGTTTTCAGATTCACAATGAAACTAGCTGAGCTTGAGTTATAAGAACTGGTGATAAGTAAAATATCAAAGAATTTAAGTGCTATTCGACCTGAACGTAGTTTTTTCGACAAGACCGTAGAAACAATGCAAATAAGTATCCAATGAATTATAAACGTATGTGTTAAACCCTTAAGTTAATGACATTGCAGTGCGCAAAGCGGAAGCTAGCAATTCGTTAATCCTAAAGCCCGCTTCAAGCGCAACAATGTCATTAACTTAAGCATGATGAAATACACCTATATCTCTGCTGCTCTTATTTGCATCGCTAGAATATGGTCTTCTGCTTTTTTATTGGCACCGTCATTATCAAGCAAAACACTATAAGCAATATTGGCAATGGCATTAGTTAGATCTTGGCTAATATAATTTTCATTGTTAAGTGCAACTAAACCTATATTCTTGCATAATATGAAAGAGTTGTGAGTATGGGTACAATCGACGCCACCAAAATGATGGTGCATGTTTTCATCTTTATAGAGCGCCATATGCCAGCCCCAAACATATCCTGTACGTTTAAAACCCAAAAACTTTTCATCGTGGTTGGCTAGTTTCTGGTGGATAGTTTATTACACTAATACTCAATCTAACTGTTTTCTCCTTTACTTATCATAAATACAAGTTCTTAAACCGCTAGTCATTTTTTTATACCAATAATCACAATTTAAATTCCATTTACTAACTTTTCTTTACTATGTCCCTAGGTGTAGCGTATTACGCCGCTAGGAGGGCAAGCTTGCTTTGCTAGAAAATAAGGACATAACCATACGCGGAAATGTCAAAGAGTATAACCAAGCGCTTAACGAGAAAAACTCTCAATAAGCAATACAAAACTAAAAAGGAAAACATTATGAAAAACAATGTGAATTTCGATGCATTAATTGCAAATATGGATCAAAACATCGGTATGAGCCAAACACCTCAAATCGAAGGTGGTTTTGGTAAATTTGTTGTACGTGTTGTTATCTACTTACTGTAGTTTATAACGTATTACACACCAAGAGAGCCAAGGCGTAATGTCTTGACTCTCTACTTAAGGGCTAATATATGAACGAATACTTAATCTTTTTATTGAAAACAGTCACTCTTATTTCTTTGTTAGTATTTTGCGTGGTTTTGATAAGCCGATTACGCAAACAAAAAAAGAAAGCTCCTCCCTCTTCTGGGATTGTAGTTGATGACTTAGGGATGCTGTACGCTGCAAGCGCCCAAAGAATAAAGTCTCACGTCATAACGAATAACGAACAAATAGCACAAGTCGAAGCGAATACCCCTGAAAGTAAAAATAATATATTCGTTTTAACTTTTGTTGATGATTCAAAAGCCGGCAGCTTAGAATCACTGAAAATAGAAGTATCCAGTATTTTAATGGTTGCTCAGAAAGGCGATCAAGTTATTGTTAAAATCAAAAGTCATGGTGGAATAATTGAGTCTTATGGATGTGCCGCCATGCAACTAAAACGGTTAAAAGATGCTGCTATCCACTTAACCGTTTCTATAGATGAGGTGGCTGCAAGTGCTGCGTACCTCATGGCCTCAGTCGCTGATAGAATTATTGCATCTCGTTTTGCAACCATTGGTAGTATTGGGATGATTTCAACTCAACCAAATTTTCATCGTCTATTAGAAAAAATCGGAGTTGATTATAAAATATTATCTTCAGGTGATAATAAAGAAAGTTTAAGTATGTTTGGTAAACCGACCGAACAGCAAATAGACAAGCTAGAAAAACAATTGTCCAGCGGTCATACCTTGTTCAAAAAAGCAATCGCAGAACATAGACCTATGATCGATGTGGAGAGCGTTTGTCAGGGGGATGTATGGTTTGGCGATACCGCTATTGATGTTGGTTTAATCGATGAAATAAAGCTCTTCGATGATTTAATTCTAGAGCATATATGCACAAGCAAAATCCTCTCGGTTAGATTTACAAAGTCAACCTCAGTGAAAAGTAATTTATTGATGAAATTAACAAACTTTATCAAGCCATTAATTAATGGTTAAGGGATCATAAAAATGAACAAATCTGAAATTAAGGTACTTGGGACGACGATAGTTTTAGATAAAGACTATCCTGGATTGAAAGCTATTATAAATTACCAAGAGCCCAATATTAGCTACATTGCTCAACATTTCGAAAAAGCGGTTCAACAAGGGGAGTTTAAAAAGCTTCTAGAGCATTTAACCACTGTATACATGACAGATTCTAAACGGTTTGAACAACGCACACAAAGTGAGGAAATATTTATATATTCGGACGAGTATATTAAACTAACGATAGGGTTAAGTGACGTTAATCAACTTGTTTACAAGAACCATAAACTGTCGACTGAGTCTGACTTACCTATATCAAATAACCGCAGAGCTACACTGACTAGTGTCATGAGTGAACGCCCTATTCATGTATCAAAGTTTGCCTTTGATCCAAAAAATTCACTTGAGGTTTTTGAAAGTGATATCCCATTGGTTCACAAAGAGACATTGACACTCCAAACTGATGAAGTACATATTGCAATGCCAGATAATACGATTCATCTATTTGAAGATACACAAGGTGATACGCTATGGACTTCATTGACATTTGTTAAAGAAAAGGCGCCGTTAGTTTGGTTGTTTGATACAAAAACTATGCGCTCTATGAAGGGGATATCCCCTGACGATGAAGCAACGAGGCAAGAATTACTTATCGAGTTATTGAATCGTCTTAACTATAGTGGTGCAACAGACTTTCTGAGTGAGCTTTCTGAACTCAGTGAATACCACTTCGTCCGATGGAAAGCGTTAACTACGTTACTAAGGTTAGATACCGCTAAAGGAATAGAAGCGCTAAAAAAAGCGACAAATGATAATCACCCTCATGTTAATAAAGCAGCGGTAACGACATACCAAAATTTTGTTAGCGCAGGCTTGGTATAAATAGGAGATATTAATATGGCACTTACATGGGATAGCACTCGCACTGATACAATTTCTTTTGATGAATTTGTTGAATATTTTAAAAAACAAGGCAGTAATCCAGTTAGCTCCAATCTAGAGGGAGCTGTCGATATGATGCAACGATTATACAATAACCGTGAGTTTCTAGCACAGGCCATTGTGGATCAACAATTAAAAAAAATAGCAAATGAGTACACTTCTGAAGTTCTAATTTTGCATCGTTCTGAACATTTTCTCGTTAGAGCAGTCGTTTGGTTGCCGGTAAATGAGAAGGAAAACAGTGAGCTTAATCATTTTGAGGATATTCATGACCACAACTTTAACTTCATTACAGTAGGATATTTAGGCGACGGCTACGAAAGCAATCTCTGGGAATATGATATTGATGATGTGGTAGGAGAAGTTGGTGAAAATGTCGACTTTAGTTTTATTGAACGCACGAAATTAAAGCCGCAACGTGTGATGTATTTACGTAAAGGTGTTGATGTGCATCAGCAAATTCCACCTTCGGAAATGTCTGTTAGTGTCAATGTACTAGAATTAAATAAAAAAAATGAAAACCAATACTTTTTTGATATCGATTCTATTGACAAACCCAATGCAAAAATCGCTCAAAATATCAATCCTCCTCTTGCCAGTACCTTATCCAAAATGATGGGACAAATCGGGAAATCAGAGATAGTATTAGATAAGTTAAGTAACCTTTCTTTCCCAGAGAAAAGTGCGCAAGAAAAAATTCGCCAGGAGGCAATCAATGAATCAAGAAAATTTAGCGTTATCCATTAGAGGCTTAAGTAAAACCTTTCATTCTAATAAACGTGATGTCACTGCATTGGAAGACGTCAACATTGATATTGCATCAGGAGAAGTTGTCGGGCTTCTGGGCCCGAATGGTTCGGGTAAATCTACGTTGGTGAAGATCATTAACTCTTTGGTTGGAAAAGACAAAGGTGAAATTTTCATCAACAATAAGCAGATTAGTGCTAAGAGCACTAATTATTTGAAAGATATCGGTACAATTCTAGAGGGAAAAACAGGAATAAATGAACGCTTATCAAGTTTAGAAAATGCTCAATATTACTGCCACTTAATGGGAGCTAAATTCGACAAATCTTACTTTCAACAATTAGCTACTACTCTTGGTCTTACTGAACTGTATAAACCGGTTCGTTCGTTATCTACAGGAAACAAAATTCGAGTAGCATTGATTGTGGCTGTCATTCATCAGCCGCAGGTGATTTTTATGGATGAGCCAACTCTTGGACTTGATATAGCCGGTGTACAAAAGCTGCAAGATTTTCTGAGGTCATTAGCAAATCAGGGGAAGACGCTTTTTATTAGCTCTCATGATTTAGAGTTTTTAGAACAAATTACACAGCGGATCGTTTGTTTGAAGTATGGAAAAGTATTGTATGACGGTCCTGCTGCTGAATTAGTAAAAAACGAATATGCATATGTAGCCAAAGTGAGTTTTGATAGCGAACTAGATACAAAAACACTTAAAACAACGTTTGATAACTGCGGAAAACAATCTTCTGACATAAAGTTTTTCTTTAAAAACTTCCCTGAGATGCAATCTTTTCTTGAGCAGCTGGAGAAATATAAGGAAGAAATAAAAAGCTTTCAAATGAGTAATTTCACGCTAAGAGACAACTACTTATCTTTCTTGGAGGAGCAGTAATATGTTGAATTTATTCACTAATGAAATCAGGTTGCAATTCTTTTTACTCAAACGCTATTGGTTTGAAACAGTTGCTTCTTCAGTTTTATTAATTGGCCTGTTCTTGGGCTTATATTTTATTATATCAGCAATGAATGATGGAACATCCGACGCAAGTGATTTGGAGACACTCATCATTGGCTTTGTAATTTGGGTGTTTGCTAATGCCTCTTATTCAAGTGCATCGAAAGATATAGTTGAAGAGATCAGACAAAATACATTAGAGCGTTTGTCACTATCTCCGAGCCCACTTTGGATGATTTTCCTGCTAAGAGCAATTTGGAATATTATAAGTGGCTTAGCCTTTTTAATATTTGCACTTACGGCATTGTCATACATCACAAATATACAACTTCAAATAGACTGGACAGTATTCCTACCTAGCTTACTTCTTGGCATGCCTTCATTGATCGGGTTGGGCTTTGTTATAGCTGGATTTTCAGTGTTATTCAAAAAAGCGCAAAGTATCCAAGGTGTTATTTATTTTGTACTAATTGGAGTCATCTCTGTAACGGCATTACCACTTAACCCTGCGTCTATTCTACCTTTCGCTACGGCTGCAACGACAGCTAAGTCAAGTATTTCAGGAGGGTTGCTAGATTTAAACACTGTAATATTTATCAGCTTAAATTCAATATTATATTTCTTTTTAGGCTTGATTATATTTAAAAAGTTACTCAACAAAAGTCGTCATGAAGGTGTTCTTGGGCATTACTAGAAAGACACAATAAAGCTGTCTCTTGATCCTGATTTGTGATCAAGAGACTACTTCCAAGTGCCTTTCTTCTTACTTGCTTACAATCCTTCAATTATTTACTTACACCCTATTAACTGTGTGCTTACGATCTATTAACCACTTATCACTTATTTCAGCCTCTCATCACAAATTAAACGAAATATCTCCTGAGTTTGATTTAATAACTTCTAACAAAAAGGAAGTAACGTGAAACAAAAAGGAAATAACATGAAACAAAAAGTAAGTAACATAAAACATAAAATTCAACTGCAAGACTTGAAAGAAAAACAGGCACCGTGTGGTATGGGAGAACCTGTTATTGCTGGAGTTATCGTGGCTGTTGTTCGCTCAATTGTGAACAACCGCTAGGTCACGACAATGTCAAATCAAGCGTACTTTAAGTGCTCACCACGTTCAGTGGACCAGTTTCAGAACATCAATCAACTGATGTCTGAACAGATTTCATCAAACACCAGAACTGCATTGGTAAATACATATTTGGATTTAGTGACTCAAGGTAGCTTTGGTGACTTTATTGAAGACATGTTGTTGAAAATAAAAAGCACCAGAGAATTCTCTCCAGTGTGGATTTCAAGCTCTGAAGTTCCTATCATAGCAACGCCAGAAGCAGTGTTATCGCTTCGCTATCATGATGCGTCGACCGAGCAATCAGTCATCTATGGTGTCCCAACCGATATTTATTTATCTTTGCTTTATACTACCAGAGCGGTAAGGGTTGTTGTATACACGTTGGACGACACCTCCTATCAGCTTCAAATTAAAAAGACCCTATCTGTAAGCAAAAATAACACAATACACTTGCCTAAAGGTGAATCTTTTAAAATAGAAACAGATGGTGTTGCGTGCTTTTCTCGATTAATGATTGGGCTGGGAGAAGGCACCCCCGTATTCAATGCTAGTAGTCTTGAATATATGTGCATGCTGTCGCTCGATCCAATTTCTTCTAGGTGGTATTTCATCGCTAAAGTGATCTCTTTGCTTAGCACAAAGAAGGCCTGTCATATTCTTAAAAAATTGACTAAACATGCCCATTACAACGTGCGATGGACAGCGCTTCAAGAACTATTCAACGTAGATCAAGAACAAGCACTTAACATATTGCAAGCATTTCAACACGATGAAAATCAATATATATCGGCAAAAGCTACTACTGAATGGAATCGAATTAGCAAATTACTTATTCACTGATAAAGGAGGTAATTCTTATGGCTCAAATATTTGATTTTGACCAGTCTGCAACAACGACGATTGACGAGTTTTGTAAAGAGGTTGGTCACATAAATTTAGATAATGAAAACGAAATTGCAGCTTTAGCGCCAGAATTAAACAAACTGGCAAATAATCAGGCCTGGATGGAGGATTTTATTCTCTGTGGTTTAACAGAGCCAGAAATTTTTCAAGCTGACAACATCTACAGCGCACAAAGCTATATGTTAAAAGCGATCAATGAACGAGCTTTTTTGCGATTTGCAATATGGGCGCCAAAGATATTTGATGACAATCTTGGCGAAGATAATTTTTACTCCTATCAAACTGCACACAATCACGACTTTTCGTTGTTGACAGCGGGTTATTTGGGTGAAGGGTATAGTACTTCATTATTTGAAATACCAGACCACCAAAATGTTATTGGCTATCCTGGTGAAGACATAGATTTACACTTTTTGGACCAAGTAACCCTGAGTCCAAGACGGGTAATATTATATGAAGCAGGAAAAGATATTCATATTCAACATGAGCCTCAAAGCTTATCCGTGAGCTTAAATTTAGTTGTTGCGCAGCCCCAAATGGATATCAGGCAATTATACTACGATATAGATAGTAAAAAAGTCGCTGGATTTGTCGCTAATGAGGATATAAAACGTGGAATATTTTTTAGATTCTCAGCCGCGATGCAATCACAAGCTTGCCAAAATTCGCTTAATGAAATCGCTCTATCTCACGGTTGTGAGCTAACTAGGCTATATGCATTCAAGGCAATGGCTGAAGGAAGTAGCTGTACCGAGCATTTAAAAGAAATGATGGCAGCGGATCCCTCAAAAATAGTCAAGTCATCAATACACGAGCTCAATAACGGTGTCAGAGAACTAAGTGTTTGGGGCTAAATATTCCCATGACATCAATTTAACATAAATTCACGAGTTTCTGCCGAAAATCATAAATATCAATCGACTACTCACTTACTCCGTTACAGTGAAAAAAAACGAATTAAGGAAAGTAAAATGTTTATTGTATTATTAGATGGATTAGTAAGCCCGAAAAATAACTTCAAAAACCCTCAGCTTCTGTCACGAAACAATTACACAACGCTAGCGTGTATTTTCGCAGTTATCATCGCAGGGTACGTTTCATTTTATTTTAACCTTGACCAGAGTTATTTACACGAGCAACTTTTAGTAGAGTCTATAGACTCTTCTATGACATCTGAAGAAGTTTCGTTAGCAAGTGAGACTATTCAAAATATACTTCCATTTATGGGTGTACTAGCCGGCTTGAGTAGTGCTGTTTTTCTCTTATTTAAAATAGCGATTGTTAGCGGGTCACTATACGCTTTCATAAAGCTTATAGATAAACAGGGTAATGCTTCATTTCGTCATGTTTTTTCTGCTTCTATCTTATCTCACATACCTTTTGCATTGATTGGACTTGGATTGCTTGGCATGGCATTTGTGACGAACCAAAGTGAAATGAGCTTAACAGCAACAGAGTTCAGCACTCTCGGTGAGCTTTTATCTGGCAAAAATATCGAAACGGTGGCGTTGATTAGTAATTTTAATTTATTTGATATTTGGGTGCTTTGCTTAATGACTTATTTTATTCATGAGAATACTTCCATTCATTACCCATTGAGCGCAGTTATTTCAATAGCATCAACCTTTTTATTTTACCTAGTTTTTGCACTTGTAAACTAACCGGTGGGTGACTAAATATGAAAAAAGTATTACGACTTTCTCTGATAGCTCTATTTGTTATATTTTTTGCGGTGTTTTCAGCTTATGATAATACGGATCTAGTTGACACCTATACGTTTTCTAGCCCTGTGTTAAAAGATACTTACGAGACGATTCTTGCGTCCGGAAATTTGGAGTTTGACAATAAAGTAGAAATTCGACCTGAGATCAGCGGTGTCGTCGAAAATATTCGGATAAAAGAAGGCAGAAAAGTCAACAAGGGGGATGTTTTAATTACCTTGGAACAAGTGAGCTTCAAAGTAGATGTAAATGCTGCCGAAGCTGAGGTGCGCATCAAAAAAATTGAACTGTTAAAATTAGAACAAGTTGTTAAGGATAATGTGCGAAGGTTGCAACAGCGTCAAAAATTAAAACAATCAGGTGTAGCCTCTCAAGACAGTATCGATGAACTAGAAAATGAACTAACCCTAGCTAATTTGGACGTGCAACAGAAAAAAGAGGAGCTTAACAAATCATTAGCGCAACTTGCGCGCTCACAAGAATTGTTGGAAAAGACCGTGTTTCGCTCTCCAATAGATGGCATCGTTTTAGAACTCAACACCAAATCAGGTGAATCAGTAATTGCAGGAACAACTAATATAGTAGGTTCGTCTTTACTGGTAATCGCTGAACCTGCCACCTTAATAGCCAACTTAAAAGTGGATGAAGCTGATATAGGCAATGTCAAAGTCGATCAAGAAGTAAAAATATACACCGCAGCAAATCCGCACCGCCCAATAGCCGGCACAGTATCAACAATGGGCTTAATCGCCAACCAAAGAGAAAATGCTGCTGGGCTATTTTACAAAGTTATTATCGATATGCAGGACAACAGCAATCTCTATGCAGGTATGAGTTGTCGGGCCGAACTTGTTATAGCCACAGAAAGCAATGTTTATGCATTGCCGATTTCCGCAATATTGTACAACGATCAAAAACCTTACGTATGGGCTGTCAAAGATGGAAAGCCCATCCGAAAGTTCGTATCACTGGGAATGTCTACGGACATAGAGCAGTCTATTCTTTCGGGACTTCAGCTTAATGATAAGGTCATCACCGGCCCAGCAAGAGCTCTTCAAAAATTAGATCAGAGTGGGCTGCAAGATGTCATTTAACGCCCCTTTAATCCACCTTCAAGCATTATCAAAAAACTATCAGCTTGAACAAGAATACTTTAAGGCATTGTCGAACATAGAACTTAAGATATTTAGCAATGAATACATTGCAATTACAGGACCATCTGGCAGTGACATGGTCAACTAAATTCAGACACCCTAGTTAAGCAACCATTTTTAAATCCACATTCATTAACTCAAAATTATTAGGACTGTGGTAATCCAAGTAAGAATGAAGTCGATAGCTGTTGTACCACA
>NZ_JACGWF010000119.1:0-9635 GCF_014077595.1 Colwellia sp. 6M3
AAGCTACTTTCTGTTACCGCTCGACTTGCATGTGTTAGGCCTGCCGCCAGCGTTCAATCTGAGCCATGATCAAACTCTTCAATTAAAAAGTTTTATGTCTTTCGACAGCTCAATGAATTCTGAATTTTTGTTTTTGTTGCCAAAAACGAATTGACTGTGCGTTATTATTTTCACTTTTAAAAAAGTAAAATCAAAACAGCTCAAGGCTGAATCTTTTAATAACATATGGTCACTCAGTTTCAATTGAGACTCTAATTTGTTTGCCTCGCTACCTAAGCAGCTTGGCTGTTAGAACTCAATCTGTACGAGTGCCCACACAGATGATTGCTTTATATTGTTAAAGAACGTTGCGATTATAAAGCTGAACTTTATCTCGCTAGGGCTGCGCATATTACGCTTTCCTATTTTTTTGTCAACACTTAAATTTAAACTTTCTAAAAAGATTCAATCTAAGTTTTACTTAACACCCTGAGTTGTTCGTGCCTCGCTATGCGTTGCTGTTTCCCGTCTCAGTGGGGTCGCATTATAGGGAGATCCGAAAACAGATCAACCCTTTTTTGAAGAAAACTTGAAATAATGTGCTGTTCGCTGAGTATTTGAGCTAAACGCTCAAAAACACAACTAAACCTCCTGTATTGAGGGGTTTAAAGAGCTATTTAAAGTCAAAGTTATGGTAACTAGTGATCAGTAGAGACATATTTGGATCATCAATGCTGAAAAAGCCAACCAATAAGTTAAGAGTCGTGTTACTAAAATCATTTGAAATAGTCAAAAGCCGAGATTTAAATTCATTGGGCTATATTTTTATTTGAGAAGTGAGTTTACTAAGGCCCCAATGGTTAGCTTTACTATGAGGTTCTTAGTATCGGTATATAGATAAGAGAGCGACCCCATATATCTTCTGAGCAGCTCTAATCACTAAAAACTTCGTTAGGGATTGCTTAATGGTAGTTAAATTCGAAGTGCTATTATTAATAACTGTAAATCACTATATAAAGTGAAAATACTCTTTAACTAAAACCGGATAGGCTATTTTGGATGAATGGTAAGTAAAGATAACTAGGCTAAGTTATTAAAACAGCAGTCAAAACAACCTATCGATTCAGAATCTATGAGCCGATGCACATAATAGAAGATAATTACTGGTTCATATAGTTTGACAAATTTTAGGCAAGAAAAAGCCGAGCATAAGCTCGGCTTTTAGGTTTCTTTAAGACTTACTCTGCAGACTGTGCGTCTTCTTGAACTGCTTCGCTAGTCGCTGGGCGACCAACTAGTTCAATATAAGCCATTGGTGCATTATCACCAGTACGGAAGCCACACTTAAGAATACGAGTGTAACCACCTGGACGATCCGCGTTACGTGGACCGATTTCACTGAATAATTTACCAACAACTTCATTATCACGCGTGCGAGCAAACGCTAAACGGCGATTTGCTACACTGTCAGTCTTAGCCAGTGTGATTAAAGGTTCAATTACACGACGTAACTCTTTCGCTTTTGGCAAAGTAGTTTTGATGATTTCATGTTTCACCAAAGAACCTGCCATATTGCTAAACATCGCTTTACGATGGCTACTGTTACGGTTTAATTGACGACCACTCTTACGATGGCGCATGACCCTATCCTTCTAACTAAACTAATATAGTGATTTAGATTATTCAGCTAAGCTTGCAGGTGGCCAATTTTCTAGGCGCATACCTAGAGAAAGTCCACGTGAAGCTAGCACGTCTTTAATTTCAGTTAGAGACTTCTTACCTAGATTAGGCGTTTTAAGAAGCTCAACTTCAGTGCGCTGAACTAAATCACCGATATATTGAATTTGCTCGGCTTTCAAACAATTTGCTGAGCGTACTGTTAATTCAAGATCATCAACTGGACGAAGTAGAATAGGATCGAATTCTGGCTTCTCTTCTTTCTCTTCTGGCTCAGTTACATCACGTAAATCTACGAATGCATCTAATTGCTCAGCTAAGATAGTAGACGCACGGCGGATCGCTTCTTCTGGATCTAAAGTGCCGTTTGTTTCCATATCAATGATTAACTTGTCTAAATCTGTACGTTGCTCAACTCGAGCTGATTCAACCGAGTACGCAATACGTTCAACTGGGCTAAATGATGCATCAAGCAACAATCTACCAATTGGACGCTCATCGTCATCAGAGGATAAACGACTAGATGCCGGCACATAACCACGACCACGTTCAACACGAATACGCATGCTGATCTCGCTGTTATTTGTAGTTAAATTACAAATAACGTGATCTGGATTAGCAATTGTTACATCGCCATCGTGCTGAATATCAGCCGCAGTAACAGGGCCTACACCAGATTTAGTCAGGGTCAGAAAAACTTCATCTTTGCCTTCTAACGTTACTGCTAAACCTTTAAGGTTTAATAGTATTTCAATGATGTCTTCTTGAACGCCTTCTTTCGCGCTGTACTCATGTAATACACCGTCGATTTCAACTTCAGTTACTGCACATCCAGGCATAGATGAAAGTAATATACGGCGTAAAGCATTACCCAGAGTATGGCCAAAACCACGCTCTAATGGTTCTAAAACTATTTTAGAACGCGTTGGGTTGATAGCGTCGATGTCGACTAACCTTGGTTTTAGAAATTCTGTAACAGAACCCTGCATTTTATCCTCTCTTAACTCTTAACTTTACTTAGAGTAAAGTTCGACGATTAGTTGTTCATTAATGTCCGCAGACAGGTCTGAACGCTCAGGTAGACGCTTAAAGCTGCCTTCCAATTTCTTACCGTCAACTTCAACCCAAGTCGGCTTTTCACGTTGCTCAGCCAACTCTAGAGCAGCGATAATACGTGCTTGCGTCTTAGACTTCTCACGGATTACAACAGTATCTTCTGGAGTAATTACGTATGAAGGAATGTTCACAACACGACCATTAACTAAAATCGCTTTATGGCTTACTAACTGACGTGCTTCTGCACGTGTGCTAGCAAAACCCATGCGATATACAACATTGTCTAAACGTTGCTCTAAAAGCTGTAACAAGTTTTCACCTGTGTTGCCTTTAAGGCGAGCAGCTTCTTTGTAGTAGTTACGGAATTGCTTTTCTAATACACCGTAGATACGACGTACTTTTTGCTTTTCACGTAATTGTAAACCGTAATCAGATAAGCGACCTTTACGAGCGCCGTGCTGACCAGGTGCAGTCTCAAGTTTACACTTAGAGTCGATAGCTCTTACGCCGCTCTTAAGGAACAGGTCAGTACCTTCACGACGACTCAGCTTGAGCTTAGGGCCCAAATATCTTGCCATGTTATTTCTCCTAACCTATTGTTAAACGCGACGTTTCTTCGGTGGACGACAACCATTATGTGGTATTGGCGTCACGTCAGTAATGTTGGTAATACGGTAACCAGCAGCATTCAAAGCACGTACAGCAGATTCACGACCTGGACCTGGACCTTTAATGAAAACTTCTAGATTTTTTAAACCGTATTCTTGAGCAGCAGTACCTGCACGCTCTGCAGCAACCTGAGCAGCAAATGGTGTAGATTTACGTGAACCACGGAAACCTGAACCACCGGCAGTAGCCCATGATAGTGCATTACCTTGACGGTCGGTAATCGTTACAATAGTGTTGTTGAAAGACGCATGAACATGAGCCATACCATCAGCAACTTGTTTTTTAACCTTTTTACGACGAATTGGTGTCTTAGCCATAATACTATCCCCTTATCGCTTAATAGGCTTACGAGGACCCTTACGGGTGCGCGCGTTAGTCTTAGTTCTTTGACCACGTAGTGGTAAAGAGCGACGGTGACGTAGGCCACGATAACAACCAAGGTCCATTAGGCGCTTGATATTTAAAGTAACTTCACGACGAAGATCACCTTCAACAGTGTACTTGCCAACTGCATCACGCAGTACGTCAAGAATTTCGTCTGAAAGTTCACCGATTTTTGTGGTTTCGGCGATACCAGTCGCTTCTAAGATAGCCTTAGAGCGAGTCTTACCTATGCCATAAATAGCTGTTAAACCAATAACTGCATGTTTATGATCAGGGACGTTAATGCCAGCAATACGGGCCACTAACACATCTCCTATATTCGAATTTGGTAATCAAAAGTTTGAAAAGCCCGTAAGGATACTCAAACGAAGACCAAATCACTACTAAAAACACAGGCCGAGAAAACTCAGCCTGCACGACTGTTTACTTAGCCTTGCCTTTGCTTATGCTTAGGCTCACTGCAAATTACGCGTACTACACCAGCACGTTTAATAACTTTACAGTTACGGCATATTTTCTTAACGGAAGCACGTACTTTCATTGCTCAACTCCGTAAACTGACCTTATCGACCGTAGCCTTTAAGGTTCGCTTTTTTCAGCACAGAATCATACTGATGAGACATCAGGTGAGTCTGTACTTGTGCCATAAAGTCCATGATTACTACAACGATAATCAAAACTGATGTACCGCCGAAGTAGAATGGCGTTTGCCACGCCATCGTCATGAATTCAGGCACCAGACAGATAAAGGTTATATACAAAGCACCTGCCAATGTCAGGCGTGTCATCACTTTATCAATGTATTTAGATGTCTGCTCACCTGGACGAATACCTGGGATAAATGCGCCAGATTTCTTAAGGTTATCTGCTGTTTCACGTGGGTTAAAAACCAACGCTGTGTAGAAAAAGCAGAAGAAGATAATAGCCGCAGCTAAAACAAGCGAGTACAACGGTTGACCTGGAGTCAACGTAGTAGCAACAGCTTGTAATACATCAGCGACTGGACCTTCACCTTGGCCGAACCAGCTAGCAATTGTACCAGGGAACAGAATTATACTGCTAGCGAAGATTGGTGGAATAACACCCGCCATATTTACTTTTAGTGGTAAATGCGTGCTTTGGGCAGCAAATACTTGACGACCTTGTTGGCGTTTAGCGTAGTTAACAACAATACGACGTTGTCCACGTTCGAAAAACACTACAAGATAAGTAACAGCGAATACGATTACCGCAACCATCAACAGTACAAAAACATTCAAATCACCTTGGCGCGCCATTTCGACTGTCGAACCAATAGCAGACGGCAAGTTAGCTACAATACCAACAAATATTAGAACAGAGATACCGTTACCGATACCACGCTCTGTTATTTGTTCACCCAACCACATAAGGAACATAGTACCAGTAACTAAACTCACCACAGCAGTGAAATAGAAACCCATACCAGGGTTAACAACTAACCCCTCCATCATGCCCGGTAAGCTAGTAGCAATACCGATTGATTGAATAGTAGCTAGCACAAGCGTGCCATAGCGTGTGTACTGGCTAATTTTTTTACGCCCTTGCTCACCTTCTTTCTTAAGCTCTATAAACGGAGGATACATATGCGTTAATAGTTGCGTAATAATCGAAGCCGAGATATACGGCATAATACCCAGTGCTAACACTGAAGCTCGCTCAAGTGCACCACCACTGAACATGTTGAACATTTCAACAATGGTGCCCTTTTGTTGCTCGAAGAAATCGGCAAGTACAGCGGCGTCAATCCCAGGGATCGGCACAAATGAACCTAGACGGTAAATTATGATAGCACCCAATACGAAGAGTAATCGGCGCTTCAATTCCGAAAGTCCACCTTGTGCACTTTTTGTATCTTGACCTGGTTTAGCCATTAGTACTTCCTTAGTCTTCTACCTTGCCTCCGGCAGCTTCAATAGCTTCGCGAGCACCTTTAGAGGCTTTAAGGCCTTTAACGGTAACAGCGCGTGAAACTTCGCCAGATTTAACAACTTTAACGAAAAGAACGTTCTTTTTAACTAGACCAGCTGCTTGTAACGCGCTTAGGTCTACCACATCGCCTTCAACTTTAGCGATTTCAAAAAGGTTTATTTCTGCAGATACTAAAGATTTGCGAGAAGTAAAACCAAATTTAGGTAGACGACGTTGCATAGGCATTTGACCGCCTTCAAAACCAACGCGTACTTTGCCGCCAGAACGTGATTTTTGACCTTTGTGACCACGACCACCAGTCTTACCTAGACCAGAACCGATACCACGACCAACACGTTTTGGAGCAGTTTTTGAACCTGCAGCAGGTGAAAGTGTATTCAAATGCATCGAATTAACCCTCTACCTTAACCATGTAAGAAACCTTGTTTATCATACCACGTACACATGCTGTGTCTTCTAACTCAACAGTGTGGTTGATACGACGTAAACCAAGACCGCGTAATGTAGCTTTATGTTTCGGTAAACGACCGATAGAGCTTTTTACTTGTGTTACTTTTACAGTTTGATTTGCCATGGTTACCCCAGTATTTCGTCTACGCGAAGGCCACGTTTTGCAGCGATTGACTGTGGAGAATTCATATTCTCAAGAGCCGAAATCGTTGCACGTACTACGTTGATTGGGTTAGTAGAACCGTAACATTTAGAAAGTACGTTCTGAACACCAGTCACTTCTAGTACTGCACGCATAGCACCACCTGCGATGATACCAGTACCTTCAGAGGCTGGTTTCATGAACACTAGTGAGCCAGCATGACGTCCCTTAACAGGATGCTGTAATGTATTGCCATTTAGGTCTACATTGATCATGTTGCGACGTGCTTTTTCCATTGCTTTTTGAATAGCAGCTGGAACTTCACGTGCTTTACCATAACCAAAACCTACTTTACCTGCGCCGTCACCAACTACAGTTAGTGCAGTAAAGCTAAAGATACGACCACCTTTAACTACTTTAGACACACGGTTCACCGCGATTAGCTTTTCAGCTAGATCAGGCTGTTGTTGCTTTGCTTCTACGTTAGCCATAGTCTACTCCTAGAATTGCAAACCGGCTTCACGCGCAGCATCAGCTAGCGCCTTCACACGGCCGTGATATTTAAAGCCACTGCGATCAAAAGCAATCTTTTCGATGCCTTTGTCAGCCGCACGTTCAGCAACCGCTTTGCCAACTGCTTGCGCAGCTTCAACGTTACCGGTGCCTTTAACTGTTTCGCTAATAGCCTTTTCAACAGTAGAAGCAGCAGCCAGTACATTACCCTCAGCATTTACAACTTGAGCGTATATGTGACGTGGCGTGCGGTGGATAACAAGACGCGTTGTGCCTTGTTCAATATAATTTCTACGAGTGCGTTTAGCACGACGTAGACGAGCTGTTTTTTTATCCATCGTCTTACCTTACTTCTTCTTAGCCTCTTTACGGCGTACATTCTCATCTGAATAACGAACACCCTTACCTTTATAAGGCTCAGGTTTACGGTATGCACGAATGTTAGCAGCTGTTTGACCAACTAACTGCTTGTCTACGCCCTTAACTAGAACTTCTGTTTGGCTTGGAGTTTCAATCGTAATTCCTTCAGGAACTGCGAAATTAACTGGGTGTGAGAAGCCAAGAGTTAAATCTAATGTTTTACCCTTCGCTGCAGCACGGTAACCCACGCCTACTAACTGAAGTTTCTTCTCGTAACCTTCATGCGTACCAACAACCATGTTGTTGATTAGAGCGCGAGCAGTACCTGCTTGAGCCCATGCATTAGCTACGCCATCACGAGGTAAAGTAGTAATAACGTTTTCATTTACTTGTACTTCAACAGCGTTGTTGATTGTACGAGTAAGTTCACCGTTTTTGCCTTTAACTGTGATTTCCTGGCCTTTTAATGTAACTTCTACACCGGCAGGAACAGTAATTGGTGCCTTTGCTATGCGAGACATAGTTCCCCTCCGATTAAGCTACAAAACCAATGATTTCACCACCAACACCAGCACTACGTGCTGCGCGGTCTGTCATTAGGCCTTTAGAAGTTGATACGATAGCGATACCAAGACCACCCATTACCTTAGGTAATTGGTCACGTTTCTTATAGATACGTAAACCAGGGCGACTTACACGCTGGATATTTTCAATTACAGCTTTGCCTTCGAAGTACTTCAACTCGATAGAAAGCTCAGGTTTAGTTTCGCCGTTAACAGCGAAATCTACGATATAACCTTCGTCTTTTAGTACTTTAGCTAATGCTACTTTCAGCTTTGAAGTTGGCATCGTTACAGATACTTTCTTCGCTGATTGACCGTTACGAATTCGTGTGAACAAATCCGCGATAGGATCTTGCAAGCTCATAGTCTTACTCCCATGATTCTATTACCAGCTAGCCTTTTTAAGGCCAGGAATTTCACCGCGCATAGCTGCTTCGCGAACTTTAATACGGCTCATGCCGAATTTGCGAAGGAAACCATGTGGGCGGCCCGTAATGTTACAACGATTACGTTGACGTGCAGGGCTAGAATCACGTGGTAAAGCTTGTAGCTTAAGTACCGCGTCCCAACGATCATCTTCAGATGTGTTAACATCACTGATGATAGCTTTTAGTGCAGCGCGCTTTTCAGCGTACTGAGCAACTAGTTTTGTGCGCTTTGCTTCGCGCGCTTTCATAGAATTCTTTGCCATAACCCTACCCTTATTTCTTAAATGGGAAGTTAAACGCTTCTAACAACGCACGGCCTTCCTCATCAGATTTCGCAGAAGTAGTGATAGTAATATCCATACCGCGTACACGGTCTACTTTATCGTAATCGATTTCTGGGAAGATGATTTGTTCACGTACGCCCATGCTGTAGTTGCCACGTCCATCAAAAGACTTTGCACTTACGCCACGGAAGTCACGAATACGTGGGATAGCGATTGATACCAAACGCTCAAAAAAGTCCCACATACGCTCGCCGCGTAGGGTTACTTTACAACCAATCGGGTAGCCTTCACGCACTTTAAAGCCAGCAACAGATTTGCGTGCTTTAGTGATTAAAGGTTTCTGACCAGAGATTGCTGCTAGATCCGCTACTGCGTTATCTAAAATCTTCTTGTCAGCTAGGGCTTCGCCCACGCCCATATTCAATGTGATCTTTTCGATCTGAGGGACTTGCATGACAGAGCTGAAACCAAACTTCTCTTGAAGTTCAGCAACTACTTTGTCTTTATATACTTCATGCAGTTTCGCCATCATTCTACTCCAACTATTAGATAGTTTTACCAGTAGATTTAAAGATACGTAATTTCTTACCATCTTCAATCTTGAAACCTACACGATCAGCTTTACTCGTTTCCGAGTTGAAGATCGCAACGTTTGATGCATCCATAGATGCTTCTTTCTCAACAATGCCGCCAGCTTGGTTCAATTGTGGAACCGGCTTTTGGTGTTTCTTGATCAAGTTTATGCCTTCGACAAAGATTCGACCAGATTCAGTAACAACTGAAAGCACTTTTCCGCGCTTACCTTTGTCTTTACCTGCTAGTACGATTACTTCGTCATCACGACGTATTTTTGCTGCCATGATTGGCTCCTTACAGTACTTCTGGGGCTAGTGAAACGATTTTCATGAACTTATCATTACGAAGTTCGCGAGTCACAGGGCCGAAAATACGTGTACCAATTGGCTGTAAGTTATCATTTAAGATAACAGCAGCGTTGCTGTCAAAACGGATCAGAGAACCATCTGGACGGCGAACACCTTTTCTGGTACGCACAACTACCGCGTTTTTAACATCACCTTTCTTCACTTTACCGCGAGGAATAGCTTCTTTTACAGAAACTTTAATGATGTCGCCAATCGCTGCGTAGCGACGGTGAGAACCACCAAGGACTTTTATACAC
>NZ_JACGWF010000239.1:0-313 GCF_014077595.1 Colwellia sp. 6M3
AAGCTACTTTCTGTTACCGCTCGACTTGCATGTGTTAGGCCTGCCGCCAGCGTTCAATCTGAGCCATGATCAAACTCTTCAATTAAAAAGTTTTATGTCTTTCGACAGCTCAATGAATTCTGAATTTATTTTAATATCTTTCGATATTGAATTGACTGTGCCGAATAATTACCGAAATAACTATTCTGTTGGTCACTCAGTTTTCAATTGAGACTCTAATTTGTTTGCCTCGCTACCTAAGTAGGTTGGCTGTTAGAACTCAATCTGTACGAGTGCCCACACAGATGATTGCTTTATATTGTTAAAGAACGTT
>NZ_JACGWF010000201.1:0-711 GCF_014077595.1 Colwellia sp. 6M3
GGGTCTTTGTTGTGTGACAGTTTAACTTCGCCAGAAGTCAATATTGAATACTAAAGTAGATACCAATCAATCAACTCATAAGAGTTAATTAAATGGCACTGAATGGTACTGCTACCATTCTTTTTTTTACTTTTGAAAACTCTTGATAAATAACAATGTTATTCATCAGAATTTTATTATCAGCTTTTCCAAATTTTTAAAGAGCAAGAGAAATAAAAACTTCTCAAAATTAAACACACTTCGTTCTCAGGTCGTTTATGACCCGATAAAGAATATTTATTTTTAAGAAGTAAAGTGGTGGAGCTAAGCAGGATCGAACTGCTGACCTCCTGCGTGCAAGGCAGGCGCTCTCCCAGCTGAGCTATAGCCCCACATATGCTGGTCTTACTGTTTGTATACCGACTTCGATTTGAGACAAGGCGTAAGTAGAGGACGTTTAGATAACTAAACGACGAAACTTACAACGAAGTATCAAGAAGAAGTGGTGGGTCTGAGTAGATTTGAACTACCGACCTCACCCTTATCAGGGGTGCGCTCTAACCAGCTGAGCTACAGACCCAAACAATAAGTGTTGTTCTCTTTACAATTAACAATCATCTGTGTGGACACTACGAACAAATAAGTTCTAAATCGTATAAGGAGGTGATCCAGCCCCAGGTTCCCCTAGGGCTACCTTGTTACGACTTCACCCCAGTCATGAATCACTCCGTG
>NZ_JACGWF010000268.1:0-250 GCF_014077595.1 Colwellia sp. 6M3
GCTAACACCGATCAGTTAAGGTATTTTTGATCGGTTGACCGATCTTTTGGTTGCTTCACAATACCCTTATCATCTTTTGATTATGAGGGTATTTTTATGCTTAGTCATTGGTTACTTGATACAGATATATTCGCCACTCCTGACTCTTTATCTACATTTCAGAAACATATCCCTCTTGAGTGGATTTCTAATGTGCTCGAGCAGACCGATAAAGCAAGTATTCGCAAACGTAAGTTACCTGCTGAGCTTG
>NZ_JACGWF010000020.1:0-55512 GCF_014077595.1 Colwellia sp. 6M3
CATTACGACAAGAAATAGTTGATTTTCATCAAGAATTAAACTGCCATCGTAAAGTCATTAAAGCAGAGAGTGCCATAACATTTTGTGGTGCACAGGAAGTATTGTCAGCTATTTATCATAGCGTGTTAAATGCAGGAGATGAATTGGTAGTTATGACGCCTAGTTACCCTTCTTTGGTTGATATGGCAAAGTCGATGGGGGTTGTGGTTCGAGAAATACCGCTTTGTGCTGATAATAATTGGCAAGTTAATATTAACGACTTCAAACATGTGGTGAACGATAAAACTAAACTCATCGTGGTTAATTCTCCACACAACCCAACAGGCAGTATTATAACGACTGAACTGGCCGATCAAATACTGCAATTAGCGCAACAATACCAATGTTACTTATTAAGTGATGATGTTTCTCAAGCGAGTAATTATCATGGTCTAGCTTTAGCGCATCGGTATTTAGATTATCAAAAAAGTATTGTAGTTGGGGTTATGTCGAAAAGTTTAGGTTTAGCCGGTATTCGTATTGGTTGGGCAATCACATCGAATAATGAACTACTAGATAGCCTAATTGCGATTAAAGCGGTAAATGCTATTTGTTGCTCTAAAGTCGATGAAAAGTTGGCTTGTTTAGCACTGCAAAATCGCCGTGAAATTTTGGTTATTAACAACAACATTATACTTAATAATATTAAGTTGTTTACGGAGTTTATGGCGAGACATTCAGACAAGCTAAGTTGGAAACCACCCAAAGCGGGTATATTGACGTTAGTTGAAGTTAAGAATATTGTCGAAATGAAACGTTGGTGTTCTAACTTTACTCAACAAAGTGGTGTGCTTTTGTTGCCAAGCGACTTATTTGGTTTAACAGGTAATTATTTTCGCTTGGGCTTAGGCCAAAAGAGTTTTGCTAACACATTGTTAGTATTTGAACGTCATTTGTTATCAATGAGTCACAACATTACTTAAGAGATGAATTTAAGGTTTTAAATTTATAATACCTGCCATTAAAGTACGTAGAAAAATATCATAAAAAAGTGACAAACAGCGGCTGAAAACACAAAAAAGTGCCAAATTGCGTGGCTAAACTTTGAGTTTTTTCTCACATAAAAAATAGTTCCTAGCCCATAAATAATTCCACCTAAGGCGAGTAAAAACATACCTTCTGGTGCGAGTTTATCATTTAGTTTACCGATAAACGTTAGTGAAATTAAGCCAAGCCCTAAATAAGTTGAAAGCGAGAGCTTTTTATATTTATTACCAAATTTAATCTTAAAAACTATGCCCAATATGGCTAAAGTCCAAATAATGGCTAATACTGACGGGCCAATATCGTCGGCTAATGTAACTAACATTAATGGGGTATATGTGCCGGCAATTAATAAGTAAATAGCGCAATGATCGAGCAGTTTAAATATACTTTTTGCCTTTTCATGCAATAACGCATGATATAGCGTAGAGGCGCTAAAAAGTAACACCAAACTGACACCATAAATACTAAAGCTGACAACTTTTACTATGTCAGCTTGTATCCAAGCTAAAGTGACTAAAAGTGTTAAGCCAGCAACACTAAGCAATGCTGCTAGTCCATGACTTACTGCATTGATAATTTCTTCTGCTAAACCATATTCTTGAGTTTGCACGTTATATAATCCTATTTCAGTGTACATGTGTACGCTGAGTATCATAGCAAACCACAATGCATATTACTAGTGGTCTGACCTTTGGCTCTTTTGATAACAATTTAATTTATATTATGCTAATAAAATGAATAACTAAGGAGGATTTTTTAACGAAGGGAGAACAGAAAGTATCGCAATAAAAAAAATTGTGATGTAAAACGCAGGTTAATATCGAACTTATTTACACAAGTTCAAAACTAAAGGTATGACAGAGAATTTTTATCTAAACAAAAGGCACAAATAAATAAAGTTATTTGACTATTATTTTATATGCTCTTTTAATTAAAATTTGCGCTTATAAAAAGCAAGTAAAGTATAAGCGCAAATAAGAGTTACAATGCTAGGTCGATAACCATTTCACGTAACTCATCTTTTGAAATTGAGTTATCATGATTTTTATCAAAGCGATTGAATATGGTTTCACACATGCGAATACCTTTATCCTGTAACAAGCAGTCAATCAATTCGACAAATTCACTTCTATTGATAACCCCATCCTTGTCTTCATCAAACACTTCAAATAGTTCATCTACCCACTGATTTAATTCCATCAGTCATCCTCTTACTTGGCGGTTAATTCCTGTAATAGACTTTATCGTTATTTTAAGAGTATGTGAATAATTAATTATTTTATTTCGTGTAATTGCGTTTTTTTAATGCATTAGCGCACTATTTATCAAGTGTCATGCTCTGAATAAAGAGCGTGAAGGTTAAAGTGCAGACATAAATGGCTAAACGCTTGTAGCAACCAACGTACTTATTTTAAATTTGATCACTTATGACACACGGATTGAGACAACAGCATATATTAAGGTGATGTTTAAGTGGCTGGAAATAAATTCTAATTCTCTGGCTTTTGAAGCGGGATTATTCATAAATACATGCAAAATATAGCGTATAAAATTTAATTTTAAAAAAAGTGTAATAAAGTCACCGTTACTGCGACTAAGTAGTCAGTATTTTAAAAGGAAGTCAAAATGAAGATAAATTGGAAAGCTTTGTTTAGTGTGAGTCTGCTATTGGCGTTATCAAATAGTGGTTTTGCTGAAGAAATTGAAAAGCCACAGCTGTTATTGAAAAGTTGTCATGTAAAAGGTATTAGACAACAAGTGCAATGTGGCTCGTATAGCACTCTTGAAAATTATGCTAAACCCGATGGCACTACATTAAACATCAACTTTGTTGTTTTACCTGCGATTGATAAGAGTCAGGACAAGCTACCATTAATGTTTCTTGCTGGCGGACCCGGCCAAGCCGCCGCTGAACTTTCTGCACATATATATCGTGGTTTTAATGAAATTAGAAAAACACGCGATTTAATTTTGATTGATCAGCGTGGCACAGGGAAATCTAATCCTTTGCAATGTGAAGATTCGTTAGAAGTTAACCCATACACTAGTTTACCGGAAGACTTTTCAGTTGCTGACATAGAACAATGCTTAGAAAAGCTTAAAGGTGACTTAAGCCAATACAACTCAGAAAATGCTATCCGGGATTTTGACGCTGTTCGAGCGGCGTTAGGGCATAAACAGGTACACATTTATGGTGGCTCATACGGAACACGTGCTGGCTTAGTTTATATGCGCATGTTTCCAGAGTCGTTAAAAAGTGTGGTACTCGATAGCGTTGGTCCAATAGAAGTACCTATTGGCTTATTTGGCAAAAGTGCTGAACAATCTTTTAAAAAGTTAATCGATAACTGCCAAAATGAACCCAGCTGTGCAGCAGAATATCCGGCATTGTTAACAGAATTTAATGCTATTACAGACAAATTATCTAAAGCACCGGTAAGTGTTGAAATTGCGCACCCAAGGTTGGGAACGAATACGGTTTTTAATATCAATAATGATAAATTTATTTCGAGCTTACAAATGCAATTGTACTCTATGGAAACTCGAGGATTAGTGCCGCTGTTAATTCACCAAGCCTACATCGGAAACTATAAACCACTGGCGGGGTTAATTGCGCAAAGTGAAGGTGGAATGGGGGTCTATGTTGGTTTGCATTTTAATATCGTATGCAATGAAGATTTTCCAAAAATATCAACTAACATGAAAGCCACAGATGCTGATAATGATTTTGCTCAAGGTATGAGTTTAGAAATGGTCGCCAAAGTTTGTTCTGTTTGGCCTAAATATCAGCCCAGCGATGACTTTTATCAAACGGTTGATGCCGATATTCCAACTCTTATTATGTCAGGCGAGCTAGACCCTGTGACCCCTGCGAGTAATGGTGAGAAGTCGCATGAAAACTTACCCAATAGTCATCACATTATTTCTAAAAATAATGCACACATAGTTGCTTCTACCGTGTGTGGTATTCAAATTGTAAATGAATTTTTAACACAGCAAACACCAAAGGAACTTGATGAGTCATGTTTAGAAGAAATTCCTGATGAGTCATTTATGGTGGGTTTAAATGGCGGTGCATTCCCAGAAGTAAAGCCGCACGCTATGCCAACAACCGCAAAGGAGTAAATCATGATTGAAGTTAATAACTTACATAAAAGTTTTGTGAGTAAGAAAAATACCGTTAAAGCCCTAGACGGATTGTCTTTTACCGCTAAAGACGGTGAAATTACCGGTATTTTAGGCCCTAATGGCGCAGGAAAAACCACTTGTCTGCGAACGCTTTATGGCTTACTTCGCGCTGATGAAGGTTATGCAACTATTGATGGCATAAAAGTAACAGAAGAGCCGATAAAGGCGCGAAAACTGTTAGGTATTTTTCCAGACAAATTTGGTTTATACGAACGCCTAACTGCTTATGAGCAAATTGACTACTTTGCCAGTATTCACGGTATGAAAGGCGCGAATAAGCATGCCGCTATTGAACAAATATTAGCAGATTTAGAAATGACAGAATTAGCACATCGTAAAACAGTAGGGTTTTCTCAAGGACAGCGGATGAAAGTGACATTAGCTCAGGCTTTAGTGCATCAACCGAAAAACTTTGTACTCGACGAACCCACTCGCGGCTTAGATGTTATGAGTACACGCATATTGCGTAACCATTTAGCTAAATTCAAAGAAAAAGGTCACTGTATTTTATTCTCCTCACATGTAATGCAAGAAGTTGCGGCGTTATGTGATCGCGTGATTATTGTCTCTAACGGCAAACTAGCAGCGCAAGGTACACCGCAAGAGTTATGTGATTTAGCAGGAGAAAGCCTTCTCGAAGAGGCTTTCGTTAAATTAATTGGCTCGGATGAAGGAGTAGCAGCATGATGCAATTAAAAGCCTTAATGGTGAAAGAATTTAAAGAGGCCTTTCGAGACAGGCGTGCATTAATGGTTGCGATGAGCATGGCATTACTTATGCCAGTCATGATCATGGTGATGTTAAATGTGGCGATTAAAGAGGCGGTTGATAACCCCGCTGTCTATGTGAAATACAGTGGTGAACAGTACGCACCGAAATTAATTAAGGCAATGATAGACGAGAATATTTTATCGTTTGCTGATGTACCCGCTGATGAAGAGCGTAACTGGAATGAACGTAATATTGAGCTCACTATTCCAGACTCGTTTGCTGCCGATATGGCCGCTGGTAAACCTATCGAACTAACTTTGCGAGCCGACTACAACGAGAAGTCACTTTCTACGCCTATTCGCCGAATTAAAGATGTGATTAGCCAACACTCGTTGGCTATTGGTTACAAGCGTCTATTAGTTCGTGGTATTGATACCAAGCTATTACAGCCAATTAAGCTACTTGAACAAGACACGGCCCTTCCCAGCAGTAATGCGATGATGATCACCTTAATTTTAGGTGTATATTTAATGATGGCGGCATTTATGTCGGGCTTGCCTGTTGCTATTGACTCAAGTGCGGGCGAACGCGAGCGTAATGTATTGGAAATGTTATTGTGTCAGCCAGTGAGTACGCTAAAAATAGTACTAGCTAAGTTAAGTTGTGCAAGCTCAATTTCAATTATCTCTATTATATTAATGCTGGTGCTTACCTCCGTTGCGATGAATTTTGTTGATCTTACTAAAATAGGGGCAACGTTCAGTATTGACGCGAGTACCTTTGTAATTTTACTGATGCTATTGGTTCCTATTTGTTTTCTCGCAGCTTCACTGCAGTTATTGTTTGCTTTTCAAGCCAAGAGTTTTAAAGAAGCACAGTCAACGGTAACTATGTTGATAATGGCTCCTAGTTTTATTCCTTTTGCTCTGATGATGATGGACGATAAACCTGCCTGGGTTGAATGGATGCCTATTTCTGGTCAGTCATTACTTATGGAAGACGTATTTAAAGGCTTACCGATTGACTGGAGTGCATTGTTATTCACCAGTGTTGCAACAATAGCGTTAACCGTGGGGTTGGTGTTAATTTTAGCAAAAAGGTTAACTTCTGAAAAAGTAGTAATGTCACTGAGTTAGTAACGAAGCGTTCATGTTGTATAAAATGAGTAACCCAGTAAAATTAGACATCACAAAACAAAACTGTGTTCAAACGGCTAAACATAAACAGGGTTATTCATTGAGCAATCAAGAGATATTTATTAACTGGATTTCTGATCACGAGAAACTCTTGCGTCATATTATTAACGGCTTTGAAGCGACCCCAGCAATTCAAGAAGAGCTCTTTCAAGAGATAGCTTTAAATATATGGCGAGCTTTACCAAGTTTTCGCGCCGATTCAGCAGTGAAAACTTTTATCGCCCGAATTGCCCATAATGTTTTAGCAACCCATGTGGCAAAAGCGGTCAAAACAGTAAAAACAGAGCAGACTTCTAATGCTGTAGATACTGATGAATTAAGTCATGAAAGCGTGGCGCTGAATATGTCTGTTTGCCCACAACTTACCCCTTATCAATCGTTAGCTCAAAGCCAAAGGCAACAGCGGCTTGCTCAAGCTATTCGATTGTTGACACTTGAGCACCAACAAGTGATCACCCTAGCGCTTGAAGGCATGAGTTATCAAGATATTGCTGACGTGCTCGCCATTACCACGACGCTTGTGGGTGTTAGATTACAAAGAGCAAAAGCTAAATTAATGCAATTGTTGGAGGCAGTATGAGCAAAGAAAGCGATAAAATTAAACTGGCTGGCGAGAATGAAAACCCAATAAATAGTCAGACAACTTCAGCGTTGCTAAATACTGAACAAGAAACTCAAGCGGATAGCTCAGCTGAATTATCCGATGATACCTGGGCAGAGCTTCGTCAAGACTGGCAAAGTCAGCCGTATCAAAAAGTTGATGTTCAAGCATTATTAACTCAAACAAGAAAGCGCACATTTTGGGCTAAATTTTTATTAGCTATAAATATTTTAGCTACCATGGCCTTTATTGTGGTGGTGATTGTTTTATGGATGAATAACTCGCAAGACAAAGCAACTATCTCCTATCTTACTTTTGCCACGATTGGTTCTGTTGTCTTTGTTTATTATGAAATAAAGATTCGTTTAAAAGCTTGGAAGCAAATCTCTGCAAGTCCAGATTTAGCAATTAAAAATGCCATAAAAGGGATTGAATCATCAATTAATTACATTAGATTAACCAAATTTTCATGCTGGTTTTTAATCCCTGCGGGCAGTTGGTATGTAATTGAAATGGCAAAACAAAACGATAAATCAATCTGGTTTGGCTTAATTATAATGAATGTATCTGTCGGCGTTATGTGGGGAATTACGCATTTATTTCACCGCAAACGTAAAATGGAATTAGATAAGTTAATCTCTTCCTTATCTGAACATGATACTGAATAAAAGCCTGTATTTTCTATTCTTGATGAATTTAATTTGAATTTAACTCTTGTATGTTGTTTAAAATTTGTTATTTTGTTATTTATTAGGCAGTATGTTGTAGATATTATTTACTGAAGTGAGTGGTAAAAGTTTTTATGGCTCACTTCAGAGTATATTTGATTGCAAAATGAACTAACAGCACGCAGTTTTTGCGTGTACAAGCACCTTAATTTCAGGCAAAATATGCCGCAATTAATTTTGAACTAACGCCCACACCCCTGTATTGCCAATGGCAAACTATTTGAGGATAAAACATGTTTACACGTGATATGAATATTGCAGACTTTGATCCAGAACTTTATCAAGCAATGAGCAAGGAAGTTGTTCGTCAAGAAGAGCACATTGAACTCATCGCTTCAGAAAACTACTGTAGTCCACGTGTACTTGAAGCTCAAGGTTCACAGCTAACCAATAAATATGCCGAAGGTTACCCTGGTAAACGTTATTATGGTGGTTGTGAGTATGTTGATATTGCAGAGCAACTTGCTATTGATCGTGCAAAAGAGCTATTTGGTGCTACTTATGCAAACGTGCAACCACATGCTGGCTCTCAAGCAAACTCAGCTGTTTTTCAAGCGTTAGTTTCTCCAGGTGGTAAAGTATTAGGTATGAGCTTGGCTCATGGTGGTCACTTAACTCATGGTTCTCATGTTAACTTTTCAGGAAAGTCTTACGAAGCTATTCAATATGGTTTACACCCTGAAACTGGCGATATTGATTATGTTGAATTAGAGCGTTTAGCATTAGAGCATAAACCAGAAATGATCATTGGTGGCTTCTCAGCGTTTTCTGGTGTAGTTGACTGGGCACGTATGCGTGAAATTGCTGATAAAGTTGATGCTTACTTTTTCGTAGACATGGCGCACGTTGCCGGTTTAGTCGCTGCTGGTTTATATCCAAACCCAGTTCCACATGCTCATGTGGTAACAACGACAACACACAAAACTTTAGCAGGCCCTCGCGGTGGTTTAATTGTTTCTGGTTGTAATGATGAAGCGATTTATAAAAAACTAAACAGCGCCGTATTCCCAGGTGGTCAAGGCGGACCATTAATGCACATTATTGCTGCGAAAGCGGTGGCATTTAAAGAAGCATTAGCACCTGAGTTTAAAGTTTATCAACAAAACGTTTTAGATAACGCTAAAGCGATGGTAGCGGTTTTACAAGAACGCGGATATAAAGTTGTATCTAACGGTACTGATAACCATTTACTATTGCTTGATTTAATTGATAAAGATATCACGGGTAAAGATGCTGATGCCGCGTTAGGTCGTGCACATATCACGGTGAATAAAAACTCTGTACCAAACGATCCACGTTCACCATTTGTAACGTCAGGACTACGTTTAGGCACACCGGCTATTACGCGTCGTGGTTTTGGTGTTGAAGAAACAAAAACTACCACAGGTTGGATCTGCGATATTTTAGATGATATCAACAACGAAGATGTTATTGCTAAAGTTCAAGCTGGTGTTAGTGAACTTTGTGCTCGTTTTCCTGTTTATAAGTAATTAGCGTTAGTTTAAAAATTAGCGGTTAATTACGTTATAAAACGTAAATAAATAACTTAGAATGGCCACATTAGTGGCCATTTTTTTTGACTGATTTTTATTTGCTAGGTTATAGTGCGAATAATGCTAAGTTATTTCGCTTAATGAACTGTTTTCAATTAAAATACTGACATTAAAATGCTCATGACTTGTTAACAACGGAATTTATCAATGTATTGCCCCTTTTGTTCAGCCAACGATACTAAAGTTATTGACTCTCGATTAGTCTCAGACGGTCATCAAGTGCGTCGCCGTCGTGAATGTTTAGCCTGTCATGAAAGATATACCACTTTTGAAAGCGCTGAATTAGTGATGCCACGCATTATTAAACGTGATGGCTCTCGCGAACCTTTTAACGAAGATAAAATGCGAAATGGCTTATTACGCGCATTAGAAAAAAGACCGGTTAGCACTGAACAAATGGAGTTGTCGATTAATAAACTGAAATCGCAACTGCGAGCAACCGGTGAGCGTGAAGTGTCAAGTGAAATGCTCGGTACAATCATAATGGAGCAGCTTAAGAGTTTAGATAAAGTCGCTTATATTCGCTTTGCTTCTGTTTATCGCTCGTTTGAGGATATTAAAGAGTTTGGTGAAGAAATTGCACGCTTAGGTGACGACGACTAACCAGCTATATTGAAATAAAACACACTAAAATGATTTAACCTTGAGTCAAAAATGAAAACTTTTTCGTTACAAGATCATCAATTTATGCAACGCGCTATCCATTTGGCAAAGCGTGGGCACTATACAACATCGCCTAACCCGCGTGTTGGCTGTGTTATTGTGCTTAATGGCGAAGTGATTGGCGAAGGGTTTCATCAAAAAGCAGGGCAAGGGCACGCGGAAGTTCATGCCTTAAAACAAGCAGGTGCGAAAGCTAAAGGTGCTACAGCATATGTTACGTTAGAGCCTTGTAGCCATTTTGGGTTAACACCGCCTTGCGCAGAAGCATTAATTAAGGCGCAAGTGGGCCATGTTATTGCTGCTATGGTTGATCCTGATCCTAGAGTATCAGGTCGTGGTCTTGAACGGCTGAAAAGCGCAGGTATCACCACAAAATTTGGTTTATTAGAGCAAGATGCTAGGGCATTAAACCTAGGTTTTATTACATTGATGACGACTAAGCTCCCCTATGTTCGCTGTAAATTAGCAGCAAGCTTAGATGGAAAAACGGCAATGGCCAGTGGTGAAAGTCAGTGGATAACCTCTCCTGAGGCTCGCGAAGACGTGCAACGATTAAGAGCCCAAAGTTGTGGCATTATTTGTGGTGCAGACTCTGTTATTTGTGATGATGCCCAAATGACAGTGCGTTGGAATTCTCTAGGTGAGTTAAAAGACAGTTATGCAGAGGCAGACGTTAGACAACCGGTTCGAATTATTATTGATGGTAAAAATCGTCTAACACCCGATCTCGCTATGTTCAAAACCAGCGGTAAAATATTATTAATTAGATCTTCTATTGAAAATAGCCAAACATGGCCGCATTTTGTAGAACAAGTCGCCATTTCTCAGGCTAAAGATAGCGAGTATATCGATCTCAAACAGTTATTATCTTATCTGGCTCAACAAGGTTTGAATGACGTATTAATTGAGTCTGGTGCCAAGTTAGCAGGCGCGTTTATGAGTAAAGACTTAGTTAATGAACTGATACTTTATCAAGCGCCAAAACTTATTGGCAGTGACGGTAAAAGTTTAGTTAACATGCCTGCTTTATTGCAGTTATCAGATGCTAAAAACCTCAATATTAACGATGTTACTCTGGTAGGTAAAGATATCAGAATAACGGCACAGTTTACTGATAAATCAGTATGAAATTTAAATGTAAATCATCAGTTATAAAGACAACGAGATATAATATATGTTTACAGGGATCATAGAAGCCGTAGGGCAATTAAGCGCTATTAATAGTTCAGCTGGTGGCGCACGAGTTAGCATTAATACGGCGGCATTAGATTTATCAGATGTAAAGTTGGGTGATTCTATCGCCACTAATGGTATTTGCTTAACTGTGGTCGCTTTAGATAACACTAGCTTTAGTGCCGACGTTTCTAGTGAGACTTTAACACGAACGGGTTTAGCGCATTATAAAATTGGTGATAGTGTTAATCTTGAAAAAGCGATGTTACCTACCACGCGATTTGGTGGCCATATGGTATCAGGCCACGTTGATGCAGTGAGTGAAATTAGTGCCATTGAACATAAAGGTAATAGCATAGACTATTGGCTAACAATGCCAGAGGAACTATCACCCTATATTGCTGAAAAAGGCTCAATAACGATCGATGGAACAAGCTTGACGGTAAACAGCTTAAGTGATGATAAATTTCGTTTAACGATTGTACCGCATACCACAGACCAAACAATTATTAGCAAATACCAAGTGGGCACTAAAGTGAATCTAGAAGTAGATTTAATTGCTCGCTACATTGAAAGATTACTTACCAAGCAAACAGCTGATGAGCCAAAAGCATCAGGTGTTACACATGCGTTATTAGCGCGTAATGGTTTTATTAAATAAAGAGGTTGTCATGAATTTACACACGCCACAAGAGATTATCGACGATATAGCTCATGGTAAAATGGTCATCTTAATGGATGATGAAGATCGCGAAAATGAAGGTGACTTCATTATGGCGGCAGAAAAAGTTACACCAGAAGCGATTAACTTTATGGCAACCCATGGTCGTGGTCTCATTTGTATGCCAATGTCAGCAGAGCGTTGCGAGCTTTTAAAGCTGCCGTTAATGGTTGATAAAAATGATGCGCAGTTTACCACTAACTTTACTGTTTCTATTGAAGCTGCTGAAGGCGTAACAACCGGTATTTCTGCTGCGGATCGTGCTACAACTGTTTTAGCTGCTGTTGGCAAAAATGCTAATCACAATTCTATTGTACAGCCGGGTCATATTTTTCCTCTTATTGCTAAAGATGGCGGTGTTTTAAATCGTGCTGGTCATACGGAAGCTAGTGTAGATTTAGCTCGTTTAGCGGGTCTTGAAGCCGCTGCGGTTATTGTTGAAATTTTAAATGAAGACGGCACCATGGCGCGTCGTCCTGATTTAGAAATTATTGCCGAAAAACATGGCATAAAAATGGGCACCATTGCTGACTTAATTGAATACCGTAATGCCAACGAAACAACTATTGAGCGTGTTTCTCAATGTAAATTACCAACCGCCTTTGGTGATTTTGATTTAACGGTATTTAAAGACACTATTGACGGCCAAGCACATTTTGCCTTAACCAAAGGTGAAATTAAGCCTGAAGAGCCAACGTTAGTGCGTGTGCACTTAGAAAACACTTTTAGAGACTTACTGTTTAGCCAGCGTGAAAGTGTTGCTAAATGGCCAATGGCTGACGCTTTAGAAAAAATAGGCAAAGAAGGTGGTGTACTCGTCTTATTAGGTAAGCACGAAACGCCGCTAGAGTTAATCGCCCAAGTACAAAAGTACGCCAAGCTTGACGCAGGTGAAACTGTGAAAGAAGTGAAACGTCATGTCGGCTCACGCAATGTAGGTGTTGGCTCACAAATTTTAGCAAATTTAGGTGTGAGTAAAATGCGCCTGTTAAGCTCACAAACAAAATATCACTCACTTTCAGGCTTTGGTCTAGAAGTAGTAGAGTACATTGCTGATTAACGTTTTTTTACCATGAAATACGTTCAGTATTTCATGGTTTAATAAGACCTACATGGCTGAAAGTATTTAAAGCGGTTTGATATTACTCAAATCGCTTTTTTTGTGTCTAGCTTCTTTCACTTGTCTTTAAATCTTATACTATTTAAGCACTAATATTCTTAGGCACAATGTTTATTGTATCGATGTTTTCAGTTGATTAAGTGATGGTGCTAAATGAGCCAGTGGGCTGGTCATCTTAATGTTTTTTTTCAGATGACTATTGTGATCAGAATTGTGAACAGAATAGTGAAAAGTAGCGTGAATTAAACAATGTAGTATTGAGAAAAATAGGTAGGTTTTTTTAAGCTTACGATTGAGTTAAATAGCGACTTGAGTATTCTTGAGTAATCGACTTCAACACTATATTTTATAGAAAAAACACAGCCATATTCAATGGAAAGTGGCTGCGTTTTAGCATGTGTATGCTATTTATAAATTAATAAACTTACTTATTTTATCAATTATGCCAGTAGCATCTAAACCCAATTCCTGATGGATTTCTGCTTGTGTACCGTGTTTAATAAAGTTGTCTGGTAAACCAATGTTGAGAATTTTTTTCGCCATACCTTGACTAAGAATATACTCATTAACCCCTGAGCCTGCACCGCCTGCTATAGCGTTGTCTTCTATGGTCACAATGTAATCATGACTTTCACATAATGATTGAATTAGCGTTTGATCTAACGGCTTAACAAAGCGCATATCTACCAAGGTGGTATTAAGCGTTTCAGCTGTAATGGTTGCCTCAGCTAACGTTGTACCAAAGTTAAGTATCGCGATTTTTTTGTTAATGCTTTTGTTTTCTAATGAACGAATAACATTAGCTTTACCCAGCTCAATGGTTTCATCAATGCTAGGAAGCTCTGCTCCATTACCACTGCCTCGAGGGTAACGTACGGCTGCAGGCGCGTTTAACTTATAGCCAGTATTTAGCATGAGTTGGCATTCACGTTCATCAGATGGCGTCATGATGGTGATGTTAGGAATACAGCGCATAAAACTTAAGTCGAAAGCGCCTTGGTGAGTCGCGCCATCCGCACCGACAATACCCGCTCTATCAATAGCAAATAACACGGGTAAATTTTGAATGGCGACGTCATGAATAAATTGATCATAACCACGCTGTAAAAAGCTTGAATAAATAGCGACAACAGGTTTTTGTCCACCAATAGCTAAGCCGGCTGCAAAAGTAACTGCATGTTGCTCAGCAATCGCAACATCATAGTATTGTTTAGGAAAACGTTGGCTAAATTGCACCATGCCTGAGCCTTCTCGCATGGCTGGCGTAATAGCGGCAAGTTGTGAGTCTTGCTCAGCGACTTTACATAACCAATCACCAAAAATTGCTGAATAGGTGGGTAAACTTGGCGCACTTTTAGGCAAGCTAGTTTCAGTGTGATCAAATTTTGGTACCGCGTGGTACTTAATAGGGTCTTGCTCGGCTTGTTGGTAACCTTTACCTTTTGTGGTGGCAATATGGAGTAATTGCGGGCCTTTAAGGTTACGCATATTGGTGATGGTATCGACTAAACCATTAACGTCATGACCATCAATTGGACCAATATAGTTAAAACCAAGTTCTTCAAAGAAAGTGCTTGGAACAACCATGCCTTTTAAATGTTCTTCAGCTCGGCTCGCTAATTCTTTGATCGGTGGAATATTGTTAAGTATGCGCTTACTACCTTCGCGGATCCCAGTATAAATACTTCCGGAAAGCATTTTTGCTAAATGATTATTTAACGCTCCAACATTTTCTGAAATCGACATTTCGTTATCGTTTAAAATAACTAGCATATCTTTGTTGATGTCGCCGGCATGGTTTAAGGCTTCAAATGCCATACCTGCTGTCATAGCACCATCACCAATAACGGCAACGACTTTACGGTTTTTAGCTTCTTGTTCAGCTGCAACAGCTAAACCTAATGCGGCCGATATTGACGTGCTTGAGTGACCTACGCTAAGTACGTCGTACTCACTTTCTTCACGCCAAGGAAAAGGGTGCAAACCATCTTTTTGTCGAATGGTATGTAATTGGTCACGACGGCCAGTTAATATTTTATGAGGATATGCTTGATGGCCAACATCCCAAAGTAAATGATCAAAGGGGGTGTTGTACACATAATGTAAAGCGACCGTTAATTCAATTGTGCCCAAACCTGAAGCAAAATGTCCGCTACTTTTACTAACAGAATTTAAAAGATAACGCCTTAACTCTTCGCTGGTTTTTGTTAATTGATTTTTATTTAATTTGCGCAAATCATCTGGACAATCAATGTTGGCCAGTAAAGGATATTCAGCTAGGTTTATAGTCATATTATTCTATTAAATTTAAAAATTAATTTTTGCGGCTAACAATGAAAGTCGCAAAGTCGGACAAGCTTTGTGTATTGTAGGGCAAAGTGTCTAAAGCTTGAAGTGCTTGTTGATATAAGTTTTCTGCTTTTTCTTGTGCACCATGTAAACCCAGTAATGCAGGGTAGGTACTTTTATTGGCAGCAAGATCAGAGCCGGCTGGTTTACCCAGCTCTTCTTCCGTTGATGTAATATCGATTATATCATCACGTACTTGGTATGCTAAGCCAACAAGCTTAGCATAAAGTGCCAGCTGTGCTTTATCTTGTGCTGTGGCATTATTACTGCATTCTGCTGCCATTTTTACTGAAGCTTCAAGTAAAGCACCTGTTTTTAATGAGTGTAAATTTTCTAATTCTGCTAATGAAATGGCTTTATCTGTTGCGGCTAAGTCTAATGCTTGGCCTCCGCACATGCCTTGATAACCTGAAGCGGCTACCAAGTAACGCAATAAGTTTATGCGTTTTTTATCCACAACTTCAGAAAAATCATGATTAGCGATAATATCAAAAGCTAATGTTTGCAAACTATCTCCAGCGAGAATTGCGGTAGCTTCATCAAAGGCTTTATGACAAGTTAATTGCCCACGGCGCAAATCATCGTCATCCATCGCGGGTAAGTCGTCATGTAAGAGTGAATAAGCATGAATACAT
Organism: Colwellia sp. 6M3; assembly: GCF_014077595.1. Lineage (NCBI taxonomy): Bacteria > Pseudomonadati > Pseudomonadota > Gammaproteobacteria > Alteromonadales > Colwelliaceae > Colwellia > Colwellia sp. 6M3. The sequence goes on from NZ_JACGWF010000020.1 coordinate 15,666, forward strand.
TCTATTGCCGCGGCAACACCATCAATATCACTTTGTTCTGCATCTAAAGTCGCACCTGTGATATATGCTAAATAAGGCCTCATACGCTTGCCACCAATAAGCAAGCCGTAACGCATAGCGTCTAAAAGCTTCTCATCGTTAATGACTAAACTGTCGAGCTTTTTAGTTAGATAATCATTAATGCGTGTTTGCACATCGTCAATAAAGGCAAGTTTAGTCAATGCTATCAGTCTCGTTAGTATTAAATTTTTCTAATGTTGCTTGGCCGTTTTTTTCGAGTAAAATATTGATTTGCTGTTCAGCACCTTTGAGCTTTTCTTGATTGTGTTGGCTCAAATGCAAACCACGCTCAAATAAGGCCATAGAATCTTCAAGATTCAGATCGCCTTGTTCTAAATTTTGCACAATTACTTCTAATTCAACCAATGATTCTTCGAAGCTTAAGTTTTCTATTTTTTTTCTGGCCATGGACTTTTGTTAGCGTGATATGAACTCTAGGCGCAAACTTACCTTAGCTGGGGCGCTGGGTCAATTAATGATGAATTTAAGACAATATTGCTAATATTCATATTATCTTCTTAAGTTATTGACAATATGGGCGATAATAGAGCTATAACTAACACTATAAGTATTCGCGTAAGACCTATTCATCAGGTATTATCGAACAAGTAATACCAATTGGTATCAGTATATCTAAGAAAATTTATCGGAGGCATTTGTGGATTTAGCAACGTTAATAGGCATAGTCGGTGCAATAGGGTTACTGGTTATGGCGATGTTACTAGCTGGTGACATTGGCATGTTTATAGATGCTCAGTCAGTGATCATTGTATTTGGTGGCTCAATATTTGTTGTGTTGTCCAATTATAATCTAGGCCAATTTTTCGGTATTGGAAAAATCATCGGCAAATCCTTTATGTTTAAGCTAGAAAAACCTGAAGAGCTAATTGAAAAGTCAGTTGAAATGGCTGATGCAGCTCGCAAAGGTGGTTTTTTGGCATTAGAAGAAGCTGAAATATCTAACGCGTTTATGCAAAAAGGGGTCGACATGCTAGTTGATGGTCATGATGCTGACGTGGTGCGCGCTACGATGCAAAAAGATATCGACCTAACGACTGAACGTCATGAAACGGGCTCCAACATGATGATGGCATTAGCCGATGTTGCACCTGCGATGGGGATGATAGGTACCTTGATTGGTCTGGTTGCCATGTTATCTAATATGGATGACCCTAAAGCGATTGGGCCTGCGATGGCTGTTGCTCTTTTAACAACGCTATATGGAGCCTTCTTAGCGAACGTTATCGCCATACCCATTGCCGCTAAATTAAAGCTACGTTTAGCGGAAGAAAAAATGAACCAAGAATTAGTACTTGATGCTGTTTTAGGTATTCAGGATGGTCAAAACCCACGCGTTATAGAAGGTTTGCTGAAAAATTACCTTGCTGAAGGTAAGCGTGCTGTTGATACCACAGAAGAATAGCAGGAGTTAATTATGGCCGATAAATGTAAATGTCCACCTCCGGGACTACCAGCATGGATGGGTACATTCGCTGACTTAATGTCGTTGCTGATGTGCTTTTTCGTGTTGCTTTTATCTTTTTCTGAAATGGACGTTTTAAAGTTTAAGCAAATTGCTGGCTCGATGAAATTCGCATTTGGTGTGCAAAATAAAATTGAAGTGAAAGATATTCCTAAAGGCACCAGTATTATCGCCCAAGAATTTAGACCAGGTAAGCCTGAACCAACACCCATTGAAGTGATTCAACAGCAAACTATGGAAATGACCCAACAAATGTTGGAGTTTCAAGCGGGTGATGAAACAGAAGCTGGTGGTCGACAAGAGCAACGTGGCGCTGAACGTGGCGGACAATCACAAAGTACGGCAGATGCAATGTCGTTAGAAGCTATTCAACAGGCGAAAGATGAATTAGAGCAAGCATCACAAGAAGAAGTGAATGAGCTTGTGAAAAAAATAGCCGAACAATTAGAAAAACAAATTCAGGATGGTGCTATTGAGCTCGAGTCTTTAGGCCAGCAAGTGATTATTCGCATACGAGAAAACGGTTCATTCCCTTCAGGATCTGCATTTTTGCAGCCACAGTTTAAACCGATTATGCGCGAAATTGGGTTGTTATTAAATACGGTACCTGGTGAGATAATGATCTCTGGCAATACCGATAACCAAGGCATAAGTTCTGAATTATTTACTTCTAATTGGGATTTATCAAGCAAGCGCGCGGTAGCTATTGCTCATGAAATTATTAAAGTACCAGGCTTTGACCAATCACGCTTACTGGTTGTTGGTCATGCAGATACTCGCCCCTTAGTGCCAAATACCAACCGGTTAAACAGGCGTCTTAATCGTCGAGTAGAAATTGCTATTAACCAAGGCAAGGCAAAAGAGACTGATCCCATATCAATTAAATAATGAGTTAGGTTAATTTTTCTTAGTTATTAAATTTAACAAGGAGTACAAATGATGTACTCCTTTTTTATGTCTGAATTTACCTGTAAGTCTCTATAAAAACTATGGTAGATAATTGCTCCTTCACTATTATTTAGTCTGAAGTTGTCATGCTTTGTTAGTACTGAAATTTTGCAAATTATAGTCGAACGAGTATATAATGCGCGCCATTCTATGTGTGGGTGTTATTGTTAATGAAATTTATTGTTAAATTACAGGCTGAAATTACCATCAAAAGCCGTCCGGTGCGAAAGCGTTTTACTAAGATTTTAGAGTCGAGTGTAAAAAACGTTTTACGTCGTGTTGATGAGCAAGTTACAACGCGAATGAACTGGGATAACATTGAAGTTAACACCGCTAATAATAGTCCAGAAAATCGATTAAAATTAATCGATACCCTAAAATCGATCCCTGGCATCCCAATGTTTCTTGAAGTTCAGCAGACAGACTTTACTGATTTGCATGATATTTATGAAAAAACTGCAGCTGTACATGCTCAAAACATTGAAAATAAAACCTTTTGTGTTCGTGTAAAACGCACCGGTAAGCACGAGTTTAACTCTATAAAAGTTGAGCAATATGTTGGTGGTGGTTTAAATCAACAGGTTGAATCGGCACGGGTAAAATTGTCGAAACCTGACTTTACTGTGCACCTTGAAATTAAAAATGAAAATCTATTTATTGTTACCGAACGCCACAAAGGTATGGGCGGCTTTCCAATTGCTACGCAAGAAGATGTATTGTCACTTATGTCGGGTGGTTTTGACTCAGGTGTTGCTAGTTATCAAATGATAAAGAAAGGCGCACGTACGCATTATTGTTTCTTTAATTTAGGTGGCGCGGCGCACGAAGTTGGTGTTAAACAGGTTAGTTACTATTTATGGAACAAATTTGGTGCATCACATCGTGTTAAATTTTTCGCCGTTGATTTTGAACCTGTTGTCGAAGAAATATTGGAAAATATTGATAATGGCTTAATGGGTGTTGTGCTTAAACGCATGATGATGCGAGCCGCCGAGAAAATAGCCAATAAAATGGGCATTCAAGCGCTTATTACGGGAGAAGCGGTAGGACAAGTATCGAGTCAAACATTAACGAACTTGAATGTAATTGATCGCGTAACCGAAACGTTAATTCTTCGACCATTAATTGCTTACGATAAACAAGATATTATTGATATTGCACGCAAAATTGGTACGGAAGATTTTGCTAAAACCATTCCTGAATATTGTGGTGTTATTTCTAAAAAGCCAACGGTCAAGGCGGTATTAGCTAAAGTTGAAGCTGAAGAAGCTAATTTTGATTTCTCAATTCTTGATAAAGTTATTGAAGAAACACGTATTTTCGACATTCGCGATATCGGCAAAGAAAGCGAAGAAGAAATTCATGCCGTTGACACCTTAGATAATATTCCCGCTAATTCAATTGTGCTTGATATTAGAAGCCCTGAAGAAGAAGATGACAACCCATTAGCGTTAGATGGTGTAGAAATAATGCACATGCCGTTTTACAAGCTGTCGACTCAATTTGGTGATTTAGATAAATCTAAAGAATATTTATTGTATTGTGACCAAGGTGTTATGAGTAAATTACAGGCACTATATTTATTAGGTGCGGGCTTTACAAATGTCAAAGTCTATCGCCCATAACTTATAAACTAGCGTAAAACGTTAGGTAAATTAAAGCTCTTTAACATCTGTTGTAGGGCTTTTTTTATATCAAAAAATAGTTATTGCTACGCTTCTAACGCTTTAATCTCACGCAGTAGCTTTTCATTTTCTGGAACTGAAAAATTCATTCTGTTTGCTACTTTGACAATATAGCCATTAATATAATCAATTTCTGTTTTTCGTTTATTTAGTATATCACTGCGCATTGATGAGCAGTTTTGTGCGGTACTTTGAGCCACAGCCATGATTTTTTCTCGTAATGCATCAAAGTTAAATTCTATATTTTCAAAAGCAGCAATGGCAATAATTTCAAGTATTAAAGCTGTTATTTTTACTTGGAACTTATCATTGATGAGTTGACCATTGTCGATGTTTTCTAATGCCGTGATTGGGTTTATTACACAATTAATTGCTAACTTAAGCCATTGCTTTTCTTTTATATTATCGGAATAAGTCAGTGTTGGTAAAGCGTGCATGAATGTTGAAGTTATATTGTTGCGGTCGGCATTGGAAATATTGCCATTGATAAGGCCTAAATCACTGTGCCCTAAGCCAGTGTGTTGTGCATGAAAAGGCTGGTTTATTTTACAGCCATGCGTGGTTAATAATGCTAAACACGGTTGCTCAAGTGCTGAAAAATCATTGAATGCTCCTAGGCCGTTATGGCAAAAAATGATTATTGCTTTAGTTGATATTTTATTTTTTAGGGCAAATATTGCCGCATTTACCTGATAAGACTTTACGCAAAGTAATATTACATCAGCGCCAGTTAACGCGTTATCGTCGGCGATATTTAATGAAAATTTAGCGTACTTTTGGTTAATATCTGTAAATTCATAACTCTTAGGCACAGATGTGACGCTTGAAGAACAGTGTAAGCTAACTAAGTTATTAGTTGCTTGTGATAAGTGATGATACCAGAGAAGCCCAATAGCACCTTGACCAATAACGGCTACATTCATTACCGAGACTTACGACTAGAGCGATTGCGATACATAAGAATAGACCACCTAATAATACCAAACATAGCAATACCAATTAAGTCAGAAATAAAGTCACTGACTTGAGCACTGCGAAAGCCTAAATAATATTGCCCTAATTCGGTCAGCACGCCATAAAACGCAACGGTTAACATGGTATTAAATAGCGGTAATTTCAATATGCTATGTAAAACCCAAGTTAAACAAAAAAAACTGATGATATGGCCAATTGAATCAATTTCAGTGCTACGAAAAACGATTCGTCTCAAGTCGGCAGAGCTAAAGTAAAGGCAAAAAAATAGTATGACAATAATAGCTAGAATGGATAAATGATAGCGACTTTTCATTGAGGTGTTAGTCATTGTTCTTTAGAGAGTTAAGTAATATTTATCATATCAGGGCTCAGCAATGAAAACTATCACTGTTCTAAAGTCTTAAATATATTACTCAATTAAAGTTAACTCCTTAGAAATATCGCCAATGGAATTAAATCTAATTAATTGATAATATATGCCTAATTTTTTTAGATAGAGAACTGTCATGCCTTCAATGGATATTGTTTCCGAAATTAATTTGGAAGAAGTAAAAAACGCGACTGAAAATGCTAATCGTGAACTTGCAACTCGTTACGATTTTCGTGACGCTGCAGCAAGCTTTGAATGGAAAAGCCCTGCAGTGACTATGAAGGGTGATTCAGATCATCAATTAAAGCAAATGACAGACGTACTGCGCGGACAATTGGTCAAAAGAAAGGTTGATGCTAAAGCGTTAACATTAGGAAGCATTGAAAGTTCGGGTCGCAACTATAGCCAAGTGGCCACTTTCAAAGAAGGCATAGAGCAGCCTGTTGCTAAAAAAGTGGTTAAGCTGATCAAAGACAGCAAGTTAAAAGTGCAAGCTTCAATCCAAGGTGAGCAAGTGCGCGTTACAGGTAAAAAACGTGACGATTTACAAGCCGTGATGCAATTACTTCGAGAAACAGAATTAGAACAGTCGTTTCAGTTTAATAACTTTAAAGATTAAAGATTAAATGTTTAAGGTTTAAGGTTTAAGAATAGGTCTTCACTAAAGCTGACCGCTGCATATATAGATTTTTTAAAGAGGCATTAGCCTCTTTTTTGCTTTTAATGTCTTTGGTAGTCATAGATAAAAGTAAATTCACTTTCGACTGTAATTTAACCAGTACTTAAATCTTTACGGTGTAAATATGAATTAAAACACCTTTCATGGCGATTTTTCATAAGAAACGCTGTTTTTTTCTTAGCAGTTTAAGTAAATTAGCTTATTCAATAATAATAATGATGATTTTAAATGGCTGCTTCTAGAGGTGCGTTCAGTTCTCGTATAGGTTTTATCATGGCTGCTGCGGGTTCTGCCGTAGGGTTGGGTAATATATGGGGTTTTCCTACACAAACAGCAAGTAACGGTGGTGCGGCTTTTGTACTGGTTTACTTGGTGTTAGCATTTTGTTTAGCATACCCAGCCTTTATGGCTGAATTGTTAATTGGTCGATATGGCCAAGCCAATGCCGTGACTTCCTTACAAAAAATATCGCGAAATATCTTTCATAAGCGCTTTGCCTTTGTCGTTGGTTTTGGCGGTATTATTTGTGCGGCTTTAATTTTAAGCTTTTATGGCATACTCGCTGGATGGATGATGTCGTTTGCTATTGAGCCTGTTACCTCTTTAATGGGCTTTAATGAAGCATCTAATTGGCTTACGTCTCAGTCTATTGGACGTAATTTACTTTTTACAGCATTATTTATGTTGCTGACCATATCCATTATTCGACGCGGTGTTGAACAAGGTATTGAGAAATGGTCGAAACGTTTAATGCCAATGTTGATTGGCTTATTGGTTTTAATGATCATTTATGTCTTCACATTAGATGGTTCAAAAGAAGGCTTTGCAGCTTACTTAAATCCTGATATTTCACGTGTATTTGAACCAGACCTATTGATTAGTGCATTAGGACAAGCGTTCTTTTCATTATCGCTGGGTACCAGTGTTATGGTGATTTACGGCTCCTACATTTCTAAAAAAGAAAACTTAGTCTCACTTGGTGCACAAGTCACTTTAATTGATGTCTCAATCGCTTTTTTAGCCGGCTTATTAATTATTCCTTCAATGTACGTTGCCCAAGCTCAAGGTGTTGCTATTTTCGATGCTGATGGAGGTTTAATCTCAGGTCCTAATTTAGTCTTTGATGTGCTGCCAACCTTATTTGATGGCATGGGAGCTATAGGTTTATTTGTTGGTTTTGGCTTTTTTGTTTTAATGTCAATTGCGGCGCTAACGTCTAGTATTTCAATGTTAGAAGGGCCGGTTTCTTTTGTGGTAGAGCGTCATAATGTTGAGCGGAAAAAAGCTACCACCTTTATTGGTCTAGGTATCTTTATTTTAAGCGCTTTAATTGTTTTAAATTTTGATGCACTGTTTGGCTTGGCAATTTCAATCTCCACTGTCTATGGTCAACCGCTCATTGCGATGCTGTGTTGTGTATTTGTTGGTTGGATTTGGTTTAGAAATGATATTTTAACTGAGTTAAAGCAAGGTAATGATATGGTTGAGCATTCATTATTTTGGAAAATTTGGCCTTGGTATACTAAGTTTGTTTGTCCGACGGCAATTGGTATTGTTTTTTGGCATTCATTGTAAAATTATCAACGAGTAACTTTTAACGTTGAAAAGTAAAAGGGAGCTAATTAGCTCCCTTTCTTGTTTTATATACCGGTAATTTTTAGTGTAACTTAAAGGCTAGGCCAAGAAAGATGCCAAGGAGATGTGATTTTATTAATAGCTTCTACCGTATTTTCATGGCTGAAAAAGGTCCCCGTACTTGGCGGCAGACAATACTGAAACTGTTGATTATTTAAACTAAACTTTAAAGCAAAGGCGTGCAGGTAACCTCGATCAGACACACTATTGGTGTTGTAAAGTGGATCACCCAGTATTGGCACGCCAACGCTATTCAGTGCGACTCTTATTTGGTGGGTTTTACCCGAGTGCGGTTTGATTAAATAAAGTCGTTGTTTTGGTGCTATTGTAAAAGATAAAAATTGACTAATTGCTGGGTTATTATTTGTGCGCAGCAATTTCCACATACCGCGTCGGCTTTTCTCCATATCGCCCTTAATCAATCCTTGTTTTTTATTCGGTTTGCCTTCGGCGATAGCAAGGTAATATTTTTCTACTTTATGCTGTACAAACATCTGTTGAAACGCGCTCGCAGTAGCACTATTTTTGGCAACAATAATCAGCCCGGATGTCATTTTGTCTAATCGATGAACCGGATAAAGTTCTGTAAGCGAAAACTGACTGCTAAGTTGTGCTTTTATTTTTGAAAAAAAACCACTACCGATTTGTTCTTCATCATGAAAACCCATACCTTGTGGCTTATTAATAACGAGAAAGTCAGTTTGGTGATCAACAATCGTTATGAGCTGATCTGTCATTAAAAACTGAGTCCGATGAGTATATAAATTATTAGTGTTAAAACACCGCCAAACAATGCGTAAGGCAATTGCGTTTTAACATGTTCAAAATGGTCACAACCACTGGCAATAGACGCAACAACGGTAGTGTCTGAAATCGGTGAAGCATGGTCGCCAAATATACCACCGCCGAGTACAGCGGCAACTAAAAACTCAATCGGCAAGCCACTTTGTTGAGCAATAGGTACGGCAATAGGAATAAGTATGGCAAACGTACCCCATGATGTACCTGTAGCAAATGCCATAATCGCCGCAGCTACGAATAAAATGGGCGCCATTAAATATAAGGGGACTTCAACATTGATTAATTGACTGACATAAACGCCAGTGCCTAAGGCTTTAATAGCATCACCAAATGCAAAAGATAATACTAAAATTGCAACCGCAGGTGACATGTATTTAATGCCAGTAAGTATAGTTTTAAAGATGACTGTAAGTGACATAAGCTTACGGTGCATAATTAATATCACTAAAAAGACTAGGGCTGTGACCACTGACCAAAATACTGAAAAAGAGCCTGAGCCTCGGCGAATATCACCATCACCTGTAAACCACAGTAAAATAAAAGTACCCACCAAGAGTGTTAGCATAGGAAGCCACATAATATAGGCTGGAGCAATATGGTCTACAGTTGTTTTTTGTTTATCTTCTATCACGGATTCAGCGTATTTTAATGGTCCAAAAACTTTGCCACTAAACGCGGTGTAATAGGCAAGTGCTACCGCAATGATCGCGTAAAAATTATAGCCTATTGTGCCAATTAAAATTCCCACAGGGTCATCAAATGAATATCCATCCAACAAACCTAAAACATATGCACCCCAACCATTAACTAAAAATAAAATACTAATTGGCGCACAAGTTGAATCTACTAAGTAAGCCAGCCTAGCTCGGCTAATTCCATGATGATCAAATAATTTTTGACTCGCCATGCCAGCGGTAAACATACTTAAGTTTGTATCGGTAAAAATTGATGTACCAATCACGGTTGGTAATATACTGGCTTGTCGGCTATTTTTAACTAAATTTAACGAAGCAAGGTGATTGATAAAACCATTCACCGCGCCTGATTGGTTCATTAAGGTGACTAATGCGCCAATTAATAAGCTGAAACTGACAATGTAAACGTTACCTAAAGAGGAAAAAACACCACCAATACCAAAAACTGTAGCCGTTAAACCTTCGATAGGGTTGCCATTTACGGTCATTAAATAACAAAGTGCTACACCAGATAGCAGGGCGAAAAGAGCGTTTTTTCGCCATATTGCAATAACAATAGCGACAAGTGGTGGGAGTAAGCTAAAAACGCTGTCTTGCATAGTAAACCTTTATTATTATTTTATGTCGGAGAAGTTTAATCGTTTGGCTATAACTTAAAAGCCCCTAACTTTACCGTAAGCTCAGGCAATAATAAACTTAATGCTTGGCTAACCGAGCGATAAAAAAGCTAAAAAAGAAATATAGATCGATAAAGTCGGGTCAATATCTGAGTCGATAAAGATAAAAGTGGTATTATATCGTATATTTGTCAATGTAATGTGCTGAGTTCAGCGATAGTTATCAACTTTTAACTTCACGCTTACTTATTTTTTGATTCGTTATTATGCAAATTTAGTTAATAATAAATCACGGTAGCCATTGAAAATTAACATTTCACCCTTAAATAACAGTTACTCGCTGGCGTAACGCATCAGGAACTATTTTGACATTATCACTAAACGAATATATCTCGGCTTTTACCGAACCAAAGCATCAATCTTCTTTAAGCCAATTTGGTCGAGGTATAGAACGTGAAGCACTTCGAGTGCTGCCACAAGGACGTTTGTCTGAACGCGGTCACAGTGAACGATTAGGCGCTGCGCTAACACATCCTAATATTACAACAGACTACTCAGAAACACTGATGGAATTTATTACGCCTGTTAGCCATAAACCTGAAACAGTTATTGCCCAATTAGAAGATGTACAAAAATTTACCTTAAGTCAGCTTGATGGCGAGTTACTGTGGCCGATGAGCATGCCTTGTTTTGTTGATGATGACGATAAAATACCTTTAGCCCAATTTGGTAAATCTAATGTTGGTAAAATGAAAACCGTATATCGCCAAGGCTTGAAAAATCGCTATGGCAGTATGATGCAGGTTATTTCAGGTATACATTTTAACTTTTCATTCCCAAAAAGCTTTTTCCAATCAATGCAAAAAATTGAACAAAATAGTGATGTACTTGATGATTACATCTCTGATAAATATTTTGCATTACTGAGAAACTACAAACGCTTTTGTTGGCTTATTCCATACTTATACGGAAGTTCTCCCGCTATTTGTGGTTCATTTTTAAAAAATAAACCTACAGATTTACCGTTTAAAAAAACCGGTAAAGGCTATTTGTATCTAGAACATGCAACGTCTTTACGTATGAGCGATTTAGGTTATACCAATAGCGAACAATCTTCGTTGCAAATTTGTTATAACAACCTTTCGGGTTATTTAGATGGGGTAAAAAATGCCATTAATTTACCCTCAAAGAAATTCGAAAAAATTGGCATTAAAGTCGATGGCAAATACCAACAACTTAACAGTAATGTTTTACAAATTGAAAATGAATTGTATGCACCTGTTCGACCTAAGTGTGTTGCTAAACCTGGCGAAAAACCATCTGAAGCCTTGAGAAATAGAGGCGTTGAATATATTGAAGTTAGAGCGCTTGATGTTAATCCATTTTCAGCAACAGGTATTACTACTGAACAAGTGAGATTTTTAGATGTTTTTCTTACTTTTTGTATGCTTGAACCTAGCTCGATACTTGATTGTAAATCACAAGAAATTACCGAAGAAAACATGGACGCTATTGTTATACGCGGACGTGATCCAACGTTATTGCTGCGTGACACCTCGGGTGAAAACGCCATAGAAAAATCTGTTAAACAATGGGGCAATGAAATTTTCGCTAAATTAGCGAGTGTAGCAACGTTGTTAGATGAAGCAAATGACAGTCATTTATACACTCAAGTGCTTGCAAATGAAGCGGCTAAAATTAATGACGCTAGTTTAACGCCTTCAGCTCAAATTTTATCTGCTGTTGTTAACGATAATCAGTCTTTAACGCAAATGGCACTTAAAAAGGCAACAGATTATCGCCAACAACTTTTAGGTAATGACTACCAAGCATTTAATGAGGAATACTTTATTAAATCAGTCGCAGACTCACTGAATAAACAAGCTGAAATAGAGCAAAGTGATAACGTTGATTTTGATACTTTCCTACAAAATTATTTTTCCTGATTAAGCTTAATTCTATTCAGGTTTGTGCTGATAAAGCAGGAATATCTATTAGATAAATAGCAGGCAAAAAAAAGCGCGTTAAGATAACGCGCTGGAAATAATAAGAAAGCAGTCCAGGGAGGTTTCGCTTTCATGTATTATGACCAACCAACTCGGTCGTAGTTCATTATTTATACGAATAATTTTAAATCTGCTAATTTTCGATGCAATAAATGCCTCCCCATTAAATACTTATCACTCTTCTTTTATATCTAATTTACTGATTTAAAAATAAAATACTTATTTACATTGCTAGGTGTGTTTTTAAAGCCAGACGCTTCAAATAAAAAAACATTATCGGTTTAAAAGGCTAACGATAAAGAAAGTGCGACTCAGTAAAATAAAGTAATTAATTTCCAGTCAATAGTGTAACTAAATACTAAAGTTATTGGTGTTGTTAACTGTCCTAAAAAAATAAGGTAAAAAATCTTGCGATATAAAAGTTGAATATTTGATGACATTATCATGATAAATAACAAATATTCTGGCATGATATTAACAATTCAACACTAAGTAACCGCGTTCATGACTTTTTTCAAAACTTTCATTATTTCTGCGTTAGCCTGTATAACCTTATCGAGTTGCGCGACAAGTCCACCAAAAAATCCTGAAAACCTCTGTGAAATATTTCGTGAGCATAGAGGATGGTACTTTGCTGCAAAAGACATGCGCGAGCGCTGGGGAGTGCCTATTCATGTTCCTATGAGTATGATGTATCAAGAAAGCTCATTTAAAGCAGGTGCTTTGCCTCCTAGAGATTACTTACTCGGGTTTATACCTTGGGGTAGAGTGAGTACCGCCTATGGCTACTCACAAGCAAAAACCATGACTTGGGAAGATTACACCAGAGAAACAGATAACTCAGGTGCTGATCGCGATGATTTTGACGATGCAATGGACTTTATGGGTTGGTTTATTTTTAAAACTCAAAAAATTAATAAAGTATCTAAATGGGACGCTTATAACCAATATCTAAATTATCATGAGGGATGGGGTGGCTTTAAGCGTAAAACTTATAAGAAAAAAGCTTGGCTAACTAAGGTTGCCCGAAAAGTAGATAGCCGTGCTAAACGTTATTCTAGCCAACTTAAAAGCTGCGAAAAAGAGCTTGATCATGGCTGGTTATGGCGCTTATTCTTTGAGGACTAGTGCTTTATATTTATATTTATCTTTATGAGAGGCATGCCAGTTAATGCCTCCATTTTATATGCTTTCTTAAGTTCCTTACTTTTGACACTTCCTCGCTGTTGGCTTTTCCTTACAACCTATAATCAATATCGGCTCTTTGGCTAAGTCTTAATTTTTTATATTCTAAGTAACTTATCAGTACCACGCATTTATAAATTAATTACTACACTTATTACTATTTCTGTTGAACCCCTGTTACATATGACATCCAATATGTATCAGCAAATGCAAACTTCAAAGGCAAGCACTTTGATAATCGTTTGACCCAATGGATGTTTGCAAAATCAGTAATTTCTAATGGTAATTTAAAGCCAGTATTAGAGTAATTATTACTGCATAGTTCTTGCCAAAGTTGATAAAAAAAACATTATTTTTTGGGGAATCAACGTGAATAAGGGCTAGCAAATATGCAACATAAATTTAATAAAAAACTTCCTTTTTTTACTAAAAATTGATTGCAAAATACAAAGTCGCTTTCCAATAGGGCTTGCAATTGTTATCCACAGAAATTGTGGAAACTTAATCCCCAGATCTAAAGCTGTGCATAACTTTGTTATTAACTTCCCATCAAATTATTTCTATCCACAATAAAACATTTATTGTTTAACATTATGCTTTCAGTGCCAAGCTTTACGATCAGGTTGTACACTGTTTTGAATGCCTTATTAGAGAATAGAGAATAGAGAATAGAGAATAGAGAATAGAGAATAGAGAACTGATAATTTTTAAACTGTTTTAAGGCCGGCTGCATCATCTTTCGATTAATCATAGGAGTAGCTATACGAATAACCCTAACAAAGCCGTTGCTTTTGTATTGCTAGCAAAAAATATCAGCTAGCTTTATGACTAATCAGGAGCAGTATTAAAACTGTTAAAGATGCTAAAGATGCTAAAGAGGTGTTTCTGCTGAAGATGTGAATAAAAAAAAGACAGCGCTGATACTAAATCAGAACTGTCCTTCATAGAGGTAAGTAACGCAATAATATTACGAATTAATACCGTCATAGAAATCGGGTAAGATTCTAACTGTTTTGATCATATTGTCTTTAACTTCGATAATCTCAAGCGGATAACCAGATATTCTTACGCTTAGATTCGCCTCAGGAATATCCTCAAGGTATTCTAATATTAAGCCATTTATAGTTTTTGGCCCATCAGTAGGAAAGCTCCACGTCATTTCTTTATTCACGTCGCGTACGGTTGCGCTACCATCAACTAAATAACTACCATCAGGTTGAATGTTAACTTCGTCGCTGGTGGTAGGTGTCATGGTGGTAGTAAAGTCACCCACTATCTCTTCAAGAATATCTTCTAAGGTGACTAAACCTTGAATATCTCCATACTCATCTACAACTAAACCGAGACGCTCTTTTGCATGCTGAAACTTTAATAGTTGCACATTAAGCGGTGTACCCTCAGGTATAAAGTAAATTTCTCGCACAGCACGCAGTAAGGTCGCTTTGGTAAATTGTTCTTTCGATACGAGACGTAAAGCATCACGCACATGAACATAACCCACAACATCGTCAATGTTGTCACGATATAGTAATACTCGAGTATGATTTGACTGAGTGAGTTGCTTTTGAATACGTTTCCATTCGTTATTGATATCAATGCCGACGAGTTCATTGCGAGGGATCATAATATCTTCAACAGTCACATTTTCTAAATCAAGAATACCAACTAACATATCTTGATCTTTTGACTTTAATAACGCGCCAGACTCATTAACCACTGTACGTAATTCTTCAGAGCTCAAGCTGTGTTGCTCTCTTTGCTCAGAGCTTATGCCTAATATGGCTAATATGCCATTGGTGATCCAATTTACCGCAATAACGAAAGGGTAGAGCAGCTTTAGCAGTATCGTTAGAATAAATGAGCTTGGAAAAGCGACTTTTTCTGGATACAAAGCCGCTAAGGTTTTTGGTGTGATTTCGGCAAATATTAATATAACGAGTGTGAGTAATAACCCAGAGTAAAAAACTCCAGCATCGCCATATAAACGTTGTGCAATAATACCCGTGATAAGGGTCGCAAAGATATTGACCAGATTATTACCAATTAATATCAAGCCAATTAATTTATCAGGTTTAGCAAGTAACTTACTTACCCGTTTTGCGCCACGGTGATGTTGTTTTTCTAAGTGTTTTAGTCGATATCGGTTGATCGACATCATGCCCGTTTCAGAGCCTGAGAAATAGGCTGATATAAATATGAGAATGCCGAGCACGACAAACAGCATATCGGTAGAGATGTTATCCAAAAGGGATCCTATATATTAATGATAATAAGTATTACAGCGCCAGAGCGGAAAAGTAATACAAAGTTAACTTATACGCTAAAATTTATAATAAGAGAAATTCTTTCACAAATCGGCTACCAAAATAAGCCAATGTAAGTAAAAAGGTCGCAATGACCGTTAATGTTAGAACGCGCTGACCACGCCAGCCTAATTTAAAATGCCCCCATAAGGTGACGAAATAAATTACACAGGCGATTAATGATAAAATTGTTTTATGCGCATTTTCTTTTGAAATCATACCGTCGAGAAATATAAAGCCAATAACTTGGCTCAGTAATAAACAAATACTACCCATTAACAAAATAATAAATAACTGTTGTTCTACTTGCATTAAAGGAGGTAAATGATGAACAGCTTGGAAGTTTTTACTCTTTAATTTGGTATTAATATAAGCAACTTGAAAGGCATATAGTGTCGCTATTACAAGGATACAATAGGCAATAAGTGCTAGCGTAATATGGCTTAGCATGGCTATTTTATCTGAAACAATTTCTAAGTTACTCACCGGTGAGATAAAAATCATGCTGAGCTGCCAAAGGCCAGCAAAGCCATAAATACCCGGTAATAATAAATTCACCTTAAAACGCAATGCAACAGCTGAAATAACAAGAGTAATAATTAAACTGACTAAAGAGACGACATTAGGCAATGAGAAGTTAAGGTGGTTGTGAGAATTTAAAAACTGAGAACTGCTTAAAACATGAAAAATAATCGCTAAAGAAGCAAAAATTAAGGTAATAATGATATTCGGGCCTTTCGGGTGAAACAAGCGAGATAAAATTGATATCGTCGCTACGCTGTAACAAACAAAGGCAGTAAATGCAGTGATACTTGAAAATTCCACAAAATGCTCCGAAAAAATGAAAAACTGTTTATCCGCTAGTTTACACAGCGATTCTAGCAGAATAGCTATCAGACACCATAACTATTGTTTATTTTATATCAACAGTTTAAGTCGTTGTGTAATCGTTAAGTAGAACAGGTGTTATGTGTTCACCGAACCCATAATAGATAGCCGGAATATCAGCAGTTTATCATAAAATTTTACAGTGATATTAACCGATATATCTGTTTTATACTTTCTTTATAGCTTAGTGATTACTTTAAAAGCATAACTTCTACTTTCGCTAATTAATTGTACGGGTATAATAGAGCTAATTTTTTGCGCAAAGTTAATATTTGAGTCCTTTATGTTTGAGAATCTTTCCGATCGTTTAACGAAATCACTAAAAAATATCAGTGGCCGTGGTCGTCTAACTGACGACAATATAAAAGACACTTTACGTGAAGTGCGAATGGCATTGCTAGAAGCTGATGTCGCCTTACCGGTTATTCGCGAGTTTGTTGCTAAAGTCAAAGAGAGTGCTGTAGGGCAAGATGTTTCTAAAAGTTTAACGCCAGGGCAAGTTTTCGTAAAAATAGTTCAAAAAGAACTTGAATCGGCAATGGGTGAAGTGAATGAAGCCCTTAACTTAAAAACTGCACCACCAGCTGTTGTCTTGATGGCGGGTTTACAAGGGGCGGGTAAAACTACCTCTGTTGCTAAACTAGCTAAATTTTTAACCGAGCGTGAAAAGAAAAAAGTATTAGTCGTTAGTGCCGACGTTTATCGTCCAGCAGCAATAAAACAACTTGAAATGTTGGCCACTGAAATTAATGTGGGTTTCTTTCCAAGTGATATTAAGCAAAAGCCTATTGATATTGCCAATGCTGCAATTGACCACGCAAAGAAAAACTTTTTTGATGTGGTAATTGTGGATACCGCCGGTCGTTTGCATATTGACGGCGAAATGATGGCTGAAATTCAGCAATTACATGCCGCCATTAACCCAATTGAAACGCTTTTCACGGTTGACGCCATGACAGGGCAAGATGCTGCCAATACTGCTAAAGCATTTAATGACGCCTTACCATTAACGGGTATTATCTTAACCAAAACTGATGGTGATGCTCGCGGCGGGGCGGCATTATCTATTCGCCATATTACTGGCAAGCCAATCAAGTTTATGGGTGTTGGTGAGAAAATTGAAGCCCTAGAGCCTTTTCATCCAGACAGAATAGCTTCACGCATATTAGGGATGGGTGATGTACTGTCTTTAATTGAAGAAGTAGAACAAAAAGTTGATCGTAAGCAAGCCGAAAAGCTAGCTAAAAAAGTTAAGAGTGGTAAAGGTTTTGATTTAGAAGATTTTCGTGACCAACTCGTACAAATGAAAAGTATGGGCGGCATGATGGGTTTAATGGATAAGTTACCTGGTATGGGTAATATGTCAGAACAAGTAAAAGGGCAAATGGATGATAAAGTCACTATCCGCATGGAAGCGATGATTAATTCTATGACCAAAGCTGAACGTCAACGTCCTGAACTGATCAAAGGCTCACGTAAACGTCGTATTGCTGCAGGTTCAGGCACGCAAATACAAGATGTAAATAAGTTATTGAAACAATTTACTCAAATGCAAAAAATGATGAAAAAAATGTCAGGTAAAGGTGGCATGCAAAAAATGATGCGCTCAATGAAGGGCATGATGCCACCAGGTGGCGGAATGGGCGGTGGTATGTTTGGCCGTTAATTTACTCGCCATTGATTTTTTTAACATAAAAAAGGTAGCTAATAGCTACCTTTTTACATTCTGTCGGTTAAATTTAATTATTTGAATGCATGTTTATCGGTTTCAATGCATACCTAAATAATAGCTGATCTAAACGCAATTATTTTTAAACCCTAAATAGTGTTTCACCATGTTTATATTTTTTCTATTCAGTATTCTGTCACCAAGTGCGGTTAACATTGAGCCACAAACAACCAAACCCGCGCCAATATAAGCGAGTATATTTAGATGCTGTGCTTGGAAAGTGTTTGGCCAAACTTGCTCTGCGATAGTAGCAAAAACAACAGTCAGTAGTGGTGTTATGGCTAAAGTCGCGCTGACTTTTGCCGTTGGCAAATATTCTAATGACTTAGCAAAAGTGCCATAGGCTATTAACGTGTTTGCGCAGCAAAATAATAACAAGAGCAAAGCCGTATTATCTAATGACGTTATTTGTGAAGGACTGGCCAACGGTAAAAAGAACACTGAGCTTAATAAGTAAATGCACCACATAATTTGGTTTGAGCTGTAATATCCCAACATCTGCTTTTGAATAATCGCATAAGCCGCCCAAGTGACTGCTGCGCCAAACATGATCATAAAGCCAAATAAAAAGTCACTATTATCAAGGCCCGTATGATTAATAAACTGCTGATTAAAAAACAGCACCAAACCGGAAATAAGCACCAAAGAACCCACCAT
This sequence comes from Colwellia sp. 6M3, assembly GCF_014077595.1. NCBI lineage: Bacteria > Pseudomonadati > Pseudomonadota > Gammaproteobacteria > Alteromonadales > Colwelliaceae > Colwellia > Colwellia sp. 6M3. The sequence continues at coordinate 34,382 of NZ_JACGWF010000020.1, forward strand.
TTGGCCACGGCTAAAATGTTCTTTCAAGACAACAACACTGCCAAGTAACATGAAGAAAGGGGCCATTTGAATTAGCATTTGTGCGGTTTCTGCTGGTATATAATGCAATGAAATCAGATATAAAATGTAGTTTAAGCTCAGCAGTATGGCTGCAAATAACAGTCGTTTCATTCTACTAACACTTTTTAGCGCTGAGCTGGGGATCTTATTTTTGGCACATAACAATAAGGTGACGAAAAAGGCGGCGAACACAAAACGATACCAAGTAATGGTATAAGCATCCATCAGTAACAAAACAGATTTTAGCGCCAGCGGTAAAATTCCCCACATAATTGCCGTGATCATGGCTAGCGTTAATCCTTTTGCACTATTATTTACGAGTTGAGTCATCGTTTATCCAGTCAGAAAAGACAAATTACAGCGCAAATGATGTGCGCTTAGTTACTAAAGTGTGGGTGTTGAACTATATCTTTATATTGATTATTACGGTACTAATTTGCGAAATAATTCATCTAATACTCGCTTTAGGTTGCTTTGTCAGCAGAAAAGCGTAAAATACGCGAGCTTTTCTGTCGCTGAGGCGATGGAAATGTCTGGAAAATTCGTTTTAACACTTAAATTATATAGAGGACGATATGGTTACCATTCGTTTAGCTCGTGGCGGCGCAAAGAAGCGTCCATTCTATCAGGTTGTTGTTGCAGATAGCCGTAACTCTCGCGATGGTCGATTCATCGAGAAAGTTGGCTTTTTCAACCCTACAGCGCAAGGTCAAGCGGAAAAATTACGTTTAGACTTAGACCGTGTCAACCATTGGGTTGGTCAAGGTGCAACTGTATCTGATCGTGTGGCCAAATTAGTTAAAGATGCTCAAAAAGCAGCTTAATTAACTTTGGTAGGTTTTAGGAGTTTGTTGTGGAAGTAATAGGTAAAGATGTCACTTTAGGTAAAGTAGGCGCAGTCTACGGTATCAAAGGTTGGTTGAAAATTCATTCATTCACAGATGACCAAGAAGCCATACTAGACTATTTTCCTTGGTCTTTAAAATTAGGAAATAAAGTTCAATCAGTAGAAATTACCGATTGGCGCAAACATAACAATGGTCTTGTTGTTAAAGTTGCAGGTATTGATGATCGTGATATAGCCCAAAAGCTAGTTGGATCAGAAATATTTGTTAGCGAAGATGCGTTATCAGACTTACCCGAGGGTGAGTTTTATTGGCGTGATCTAATCGGCATGGCAGTAGTTACTGACAAAGGTTACGACCTTGGTCATGTTTCCGACATAATGGAAACAGGCGCTAACGACGTACTGGTTGTTAAAGCTAATCTGAAAGATGGCTTTGGGAAGAAAGAAAGGTTAATCCCTTACTTAATGGACCAAGTTATACTTTCGATCAGCGCTGAAGATAAACAAATTTGTGTTGACTGGGACCCAGGTTTCTAACTTGAGTAATAGTGTATCAACAAACAAGCTTAGCAATAAGAAAATCTGGATTGGGGTGATAAGCCTTTTTCCTGAGATGTTTGACGCAATTACTGAGTATGGGGTGACAGGCCGAGCGATTCGTAATGGCTTAATTGAGTTTCACACGTGGAACCCAAGAGAGTTTGCACATGATAAACATCGTACTGTGGACGACCGACCTTACGGCGGCGGACCAGGGATGCTTATGATGGTGCAACCATTACGTGATGCTATTCAAGCTGCAAGAAAAGCTGCAGACGAAGATAGCAGCCCTGAACTTATTAAAGCAAAGGGTAAAGCGAAGGTTATTTATTTGTCGCCGCAAGGACGGAAATTGGACCAAGCTGGTGTACGCGAATTAGCACAGCATGACCGACTGATATTTATAGCAGGACGTTATGAAGGCATAGACGAGCGACTAATTGAGTCAGAAATTGACGAAGAATGGTCGGTTGGAGATTACGTATTAAGTGGTGGGGAATTACCTGCTATGAACGTAATTGATGCCGTAGCACGCTTTGTGCCCGGAGTATTAGGACATCAACAATCAGCTGAGCAGGATTCATTTTCTGACGGTTTATTGGATTGTCCACATTACACTAGGCCAGAGGTTATGGATGTTTCGGATAACGAGGCAAAGTCTGTTCCCAAAGTGTTATTAAGTGGTAATCACGAACATATTAGGCAATGGCGCCAATATCAGTCTTTAGAAAGAACGTGGACTAGAAGACCAGAACTTTTAACTAACCTAGCTCTGACAGCAGAGCAGCAAAAAATGTTAACAGCTATAAAAGCTGATAACAATAATGCTACTGATGACTGTGAAACCTAGGAAGAAGGTATTATGAGTAATATTATTAAGCAGCTTGAAGCTGAGCAAATGAAAAAAGATGTACCAGCATATTGCCCGGGCGATACTGTTGTTGTACAAGTAAAAGTTACAGAAGGTGATAAATCACGTCTTCAAGCATTTGAAGGTGTTGTAATTGCTATTAAAAACCGCGGCATCAATTCTGCATTCACTGTTCGTAAAATCTCGAACGGTGTTGGTGTAGAGCGTGTATTCCAGACACATAGCCCAATCGTTGATTCAATTGAAATCAAACGTCGCGGTGATGTACGTCAAGCTAAGCTTTACTATCTTCGTGAGCGTTCAGGTAAATCTGCACGTATCAAAGAGAAATTGGGCAAAAGATAATTCCTCTTTTATTAGAGCAATATCTGCTAATTTTTTAGTAAAGAAAGATGATGAGAAAAACCTGTTTGGGAAACCAAACAGGTTTTTTTGTGACTTTTTTTTGATAACAGTGATTTTACCTTTCAATAAATAACACTTGTATCTCTGGTTATACCAGATGTTAAATCAATGTAACTTATGGCTTTTACTTATAAAAAATTGAATAATAATTGCAAGTGTAACTAAATGTGTGTAAGTTTGTAACCGAAATGTTAATGGATTAATTTTTTCTAAAAATAACTTAAAATAATAACTTAGGAAATCCATTAATGCGCAGTTTGCAATTATTTAAACACATCCTTATTACAACTCTATTGATATCTTCTTGGTCATCTTCCGCATCGGTTATACAACGTGATTACATTGAGAAAGGTGATGGTGGAATTACTTATGATGATGTTAGTGGCTACGAATGGCTTGATTTAACGTATACGAGAACATTAAGTTTTGAGAAATACCAAGAGATTTTAGCTCGCACTACAGAAGGGTGGGAGTTTGCTGACACTCAACATGTCGCTGATTTATTTGCGCAGTTTACATTCACGGATGAAGTTAATGATGAATACGGTACAGCGATCCCTGAGCATATTACGCCTAAATCAGAATCAGATCCGGCATACCTAGCTTATTACTATTATAGCCCTCAAACTTCAGCGTTTAATGATCTTGTTGAAGACCTAACAATTTTAGGCGAAACTTTGAGTATCGGTACACAAAACGATGTTGTTAAATTTTATGGTGTTAGAGGCTATGTTGATACTGGTATTAAAGGTGAAACTAGTCAATATATGGCTTACAAAAATGAAAGTATTGGTGTAGCTTCCTTAGGTGATTTCAGAGGTAAACCCATTGGTAATAGATATGAATCTTTTTTTACATATCGTTTAGCGCAAGCTGAGAATAATTTCGACGTGCTAGGCATACGTGCTGCCAATGTTGATTTTCCTGCCATACCTGTTTCTGAACCGGCTACGTTTGGAATGTTTACCATGATGCTATCTATATTAGTTTTTCGACGTTCTAAACGATAAATCTATAAAAGAGTTAAGGTCTTAATATGAATACTGAGGCCTTAACTATAATTTAACCTCTATTTTTCAGTTCTTCTATTCCTACCATCGCAATTTCTATATTCTTTAGTCTGTTAAAAATATCTGATAGAAAACTCAACAATATCAGACTTTAGTAGGGTATTCTGAGGCATAAACTTACGTTATTATGACTGTAAGAGACCTGACAGTCAGTTGATAGCAACTCTAGTTTTATCTGTCAGCAAGTCATCAGATATTAAGTTCAAAAGGATTAATCATGCAAAAACTTAAAAGCCATTATCCAGTATTAGCACAGGCAAAAGCCCATACTTACATTGATGCAGAAAAATACGATGTAATGTATAAGCAGTCAATTGAACAGCCTGATGTTTTTTGGGCAGAACAAGCTGAAGAGTTTCTTGATTGGTATAAACCTTGGGACAGTGTGTCAGATGTAGACTTGAAAACTGCGGATATTAAATGGTTTTCTGGTGGTAAATTAAATGTTAGCTATAACTGTATTGACCGACACTTAGTCAGTAAAGCTGACGAAACTGCTATTATTTGGGAAGGCGACGACCCGAGTGAAGATAAAAAAATAACCTATCAAGAACTGCATGATCATGTGTGTCGCTTTGCTAATTTACTAAAAGCACGCGGCGTGAAAAAAGGTGATCGTGTGTGTATATATATGCCGATGATCCCCGAAATTGGTTACGCCATGTTAGCCTGCGCGCGCATAGGTGCCGTTCATTCTGTGGTATTTGGTGGTTTTTCAACTGAAGCTATTCGTTCTCGTATTATCGATGCTGATTGTAAGGTTGTTGTTACTTCGGATGAAAGCCTTCGTGGTGGTCGTGTTATTCCGTTGAAAGTAAATGTTGATGCGGCCGTTGCCGACTGTCCAAATGTTCATTCCGTGATTGTAGTACAACGCACTGGCGGAGACGTGGCTTGGAACAACAAAATTGATGTCAATTATCAAGAAGAAGTCGCCAAGCTACCAGCAGCATGTGAACCCGAAGTTATGGATGCTGAAGATCCGCTGTTCATCTTATATACCTCAGGTTCAACAGGGACACCTAAAGGTGTTTTACATACTTGTGGTGGTTATTTACTTTATGCCGCAATGACCCATAAATATGTTTTCGACTACAAAGAAGGCGAAATATATTGGTGTACGGCAGATGCAGGTTGGATAACCGGACATTCTTATATTTTTTACGGACCATTAGCCAATGGCGCGACAACCTTAGTATTTGAAGGTGTTCCTACTTACCCTGATGCTGGCCGATTTTGGCAAGTATGTGATAAACATCAAGTTAATGTATTTTATACCGCCCCAACAGCTATTCGTGCACTGATGAGTGTTGGTGATAGCTTTGTTGAAAAAGCAGATTTGTCATCGTTACGTTTACTGGGCACTGTTGGCGAACCAATTAACCCTGAAGCATGGCATTGGTATTATGAAGTCGTCGGTAAAAATAATTGTCCTATTGTTGATACGTGGTGGCAAACAGAAACTGGCGGCATTTTAATTACATCACTGCCAGGTGCGGTTGATATGAAACCAGGTGCTGCAGGCAAACCATTTTTTGGTGTTAAACCTGCATTATTTGATAAAGACGGCAATACCTTGGAAGGTGCTAACCAAGGTTTATTAATGGTAACCGGAAGTTGGCCGGGGCAATTACGTAGTGTTTATGGCGATCATGAGCGTTTCTATCAAACATACTTAAGCCAATATCCTGGAAATTACTTTACTGGTGATGGTGCAAGAAGAGATGAAGACGGCTTTTATTGGATCACCGGGCGTGTTGATGATGTTTTAAACGTTTCTGGTCATCGATTAGGTACGGCTGAAATTGAAAGTGCATTAGTGCTGCACCCTGCTGTTGCTGAAGCTGCGGTAGTAGGTTATCCGCACGAAATTAAGGGACAAGGCGTTTACGCTTATGTCACCTTAATGAATAACGCGACAGAGTCTGAAGAGTTATTAAAAGAATTGACAGAATTTGTAGCTAAAGAATTAGGTCGCTTTGCTAAACCGGATTACATTCAATATGCACCGGGATTACCTAAAACACGTTCAGGAAAAATTATGCGACGAATTTTGCGTAAAATTGCCGAAAACGATCTTGATACTTTAGGGGATACTTCAACCTTGGCAGATCCTGCAGTAGTGGAGCACTTGGTCAATAATCGCATTGTACATAGCTAGCCACTAATCTTATTTGAGATAAAAGCGCCGAGAGGCGCTTTTTTTTGTTCTATATTTAACAATAGGGCTGTACCCAGATAAATTATAGTGTAATATAAACGGTACGAATTAAGTAAACTTAAATTTACAGCTGAAAGGGTTTGGAAAGTGCACATTCTGCAAGATCTATATTATTACCTCCCATACTTTATCTAGTCGCTTTTATGCGGCCTAGTTATTAGCAGGCAATAGCTGCTAACCGAAAATTTTACTTAACGATTCAACTTAACAACTTACATTTATTGCTACATATTCAGGAAAGAACCATGTCAAACGTAACCGAAATACCTAAAAGCAGATTGAACGATATTCATGTGAATGCCGAAGACGTCTTGATTACTCCTAATGCTTTACGAGAAGAATTACCTTTACCTGAAGCTGGACGGGTTTTCGTTAAAAACGCTCGAAATATTATTGCTAATATCATTCACAAAAAAGATCATCGATTATTAGTTATTTCTGGTCCATGCTCTGTTCATGACTTAGATGGTGCAAAAGCTTATGCAAGAAAATTAAAAGCCTTGCACGATAAATATCAAGACAGTTTATACATAGTAATGCGCGTGTACTTTGAAAAACCACGTACAACTGTTGGTTGGAAAGGGCTGATTAATGATCCGCATATGGATGGCTCATTTGACGTAGAAAGCGGTTTACGAAAAGCCCGAGAGTTACTCATTTATCTTACTGAGCTAGGCTTGCCTTTAGCAACTGAAGCACTAGATCCTATTAGCCCACAATACTTGGCTGAATTGTTCAGCTGGTCGGCAATTGGCGCTAGAACCACAGAATCACAAACTCATCGTGAGATGGCTAGTGGTCTATCAATGCCAATTGGCTTTAAAAATGGTACGTCTGGCGGCTTAGGTGTTGCAATTAATGCTTTACAGTCTGCAGCATCTTCACATCGTTTTATGGGCATAAATCGTTTGGGACAAGTTGCTTTAATTAAAACATCGGGTAACCCAGATGGTCATGTAATTTTACGTGGCGGAAAAAAACCAAATTACGATGCTGAAAATGTAGCCTTGTGTGAAGCTGAGCTTGCAAAGCAGGATTTAGAGCCTGGTATAGTCGTCGATTGTTCTCATGGAAATTCGAATAAAGATTACCGCCGACAACCTATTGTAGCGGATAATGTTTTTGATCAAATTTGTGCTGGCAACAAAACAATTATTGGTATTATGTTAGAGAGTAATATTAACGAAGGTAATCAAAGTTCAGATTTACCATTTAATGAGCTTAAATATGGTGTTTCGGTAACTGATGCTTGCATTGATTTTGAAACCACTGAGCAGCTTATCGCCTCAGCGAGTGCTAAGCTTGAAACTGCTTTAAAGAATCGTATCGTTTAATTATTATTGTATAGGAATAGTCTTGGTAATGAGCAATGAACTTACATTTGAACAGCAACTAGGTGGGTTGCGTGACGAAATTGATGAAATAGATAGTCAACTCGTTGCGTTGCTAGCTAAACGCCGTGCTGTTACCACGAAAGTTGGATTACTTAAAAGCGCGGTAGGTATGCCAATTTTTGCACCTGAGCGTGAAGCCAATTTATTAAAGATTCGTCGTGAGCAAGCTATAGAAGCTGGATTATCACCCGAGTTAATAGAAGATATTCTTCGTCGCTTAATGCAAGATTCTTATATTAGCCAAGATGCCAGTGGCTATCGTTGTGTAAATCCTGATTGCAAAAAAGTGGTTATTATTGGGGGTGAAGGGCAATTAGGACGAATATTTGTCGATTTATTTAAACGCTCTCATTATCAAGTTGAAACTTTAGAACAAGATGACTGGCCAAACAGTGCTCAAATACTAGCAGATGCAGGTTTAGTCATTGTAGCAGTGCCTATTCGATTAACCGCTTCGGTAATTCAAAAGTTAGGCGCTTTACCTAAATCATGTATTTTGGCCGACGTTACCAGTGTTAAAGAAGCGCCATTGTATGAAATGATGAAAGTGCATACCGGTCCTGTAGTTGGCTTACATCCAATGTTTGGACCCGATGTAACCGGTTTAGTAAAACAAACTATTATCGCTTGTGAAGGACGTTTTGAAGATCAATATCATTGGCTTCTCGAGCAATTTAGAGTCTGGGGAGCTAAAATTCACCCAGTCGAAGCACATACGCATGATCAAGCGATGTCTATGGTGCAAGTTATGCGACATTTTTCGACGATTGCTTATGGTTATCACTTAATGGCTGAAGGCGCAGATATCGCTCAATTGGTAGAAATGAGCTCTCCTATTTATCGCTTAGAGTTGATCATGGTTGGACGTTTATTTGCCCAAAATCCAATACTTTACACCGATATTATTTTTGCTAATCAGGATAATATTGCTATGATGAAACGCTTCGCTTATCGATTTCTAGAGTTGCTGGAAGATGTGCAACTAAATGATAAAGATGCTTTCACTAAAATGTTCTCACAAGTTGCTGATTGGTTTGGCGATTATGCTGATGTTTTTATGCAGGAAAGCAAAGTGATGTTAACAAAAGCAGATCAGCTTAAAAAACACTAAACAAATTATAGGGATGTAGCTGTGATAATAATTACAGCTAGCGTGAGTGAATAGGGAACATATGAACAAACTTTCAGCGATGTTATTCAGTATTATTATGGTAGTAGTTTCTGCATGTGCTAGTAGTCAGTCGGAAAAGGTTAACTTGGCAATAGGTGAAATAAGCCAACAGCAATTATTGAGTGACTATCCATATTTTCAACAGAGTTATCGAATGTATAACTTATCGGATGAAGAAATTATGGCAATAAAACGTTGGCCAACAGATTTGCACGTTGCCGTTTACTTTGGCACCTGGTGTCACGATAGTCAGCGAGAAGTCCCTAGATTTTTAAAGATTTTAAATGAAAATATGAGCATATCATCTCGCTTAATTGGTCTTGATTATAATAAGTCAGAACCAAACGGTACGGCTAAAAACCGTGGTATTAAGTACACACCTACTTTTATCATTTACCGAAATAATAAAGAGATTGGTCGAATTATTGAACGGCCTAAAGTATCGATAACTGCCGATATTTCAGCCATGCTATAGCTACACTTAACTACAGTAAAATCGCATAGAATTAACATTTTATGCGATTTTTTTATGCTAATTAAATAGCAGTAACGTTAGTCGCTAAATAAAGTGTTTTAGGCAGGTGTTGTAATATAAAAGGTATGTACTATAAATGATTTGAAGTATCGACTGGCAATAAAGTCGAACAGTTTAATTGAATGGCTTTATATAAATAAACTGTTACTTCGAGCAATGTTAAATATTGTTTAAAGTAACAGTTTGAAAATTAGGTTTTGGCTCAAATTAAGCTAAGCTGCGTTAGGCTGAGTTAAGTTAGAACAAGTTACATTTAACTCAAATGTAACTTGTTCTAAGAAAAGTTTAATCAGCATACTGCTTAGTAGATTTATTGTTATGGCATTTAAAACTTAATAGCAATACCAACAGCAATAGAGCTGTCTATCCATAAAGAGTTATCAAAATTTGCACTACAGATATCTTGTTGACAAAACATGGCATCATCTTCATCAATGAGAGTCGCATAAGCTCGTAATTCTGTTACTAACGCCATTTGCTTAGAAAATTCGTAACGAGTGCCAAAAGCAACACTGGCTGAAGGGTAAACTTCATTATTACCTTGTTCAGCATCGAAATGTGCACCACCAAAGCCTAAGCTTAACGTTGTAACGTAATTTTGCTGGCGAAATAAAGCGACGCCATTAAAGTGTGCGTAAGTGATATCAAGTGAGCTCTGCTCTGCGTTTTCGCCAATAAAATCATGGCTAACACGGTTTAATAGAACTTGGCCTTGACCATTCACATTTTCTTGCCAAGCAATACCAATAGCAATATTGCTTCCTGAGTCAGTATTAATATCGCTGCTATCGCTTGCAACCAAGTCAGAACCATACATTTGCCCAGCCATAACGCTGACCTCAAGTTGATTTGCTTGCACCGCATTTGAAATAAATAAAGAGCAAAGCATTGCTATTGGTATTAATTGGCTGTTCACTTTCATTACGACATATCCTATGGTTTTTATTTTTATAAACCTAGCTGTAATCAACGGTTGATTTAGCTAGGGTTTTACCACTAAAGCATTGAAATTAACCAAATAAGTCGGTCAATTTCTTTTTAGCTTTTTCTTTAAGCTTTTCTTTGGCGTCATCAGTTAGCTTTTTCTTTTGTGTCTCTTTCGCTTGTTGCCAAATTTTAGATAATGCTTGTTTAACTATTTCACTACCTAGTTGGCTTGCAGGTAAACCGGCGTCACCACCAACATTGCTTAGCGTAATATCAGGCAAAGTTGCACTATGTTCTTTATTACCAAAAGCACTTAAATCAATTGTGAGTGCAGTACCTGCAAGTATAATCTTACTGACTTTAATTTTTGGTTCTGCGCCACCCGCTGTATCTTCAGCGTCAGCACCTGCTTTAGGTGTGTTGCGTTCAATTGCATCTAAAAGATCTTGAATGTTAGAACCACCAGTTTGAGTAAACTGAACAAAAGCTTGAGGTGACTTGATAACGATTGCATCGATAATAATAGGTGTTGAGGTCAGACTTTCTAAATTAATATCAAGAGTAACTTCATCTAAAGCGAATGCATTTGGTTGGCTATAGCTTTTAGGGTTAGCTAAATTCACACCTAGAATACTACCTGCGCCACTTGCGAGTTTAATATCTACAGCTCTAACTTTTACTGTCTGTTCTGTAACTTGTGTACCAACCGTTTCAATTTGATTTTTAATATACTCATTGAGTGAGCCATTAGCTAAAAACCAAAGTGCTCCACCACCAAGTAATAATAAAACAACAATAATTGAGGCAATAATTTTCACGAATTCAATCCTTAAATGTAAAATACGAAGCAATGGCAAGTACTGCCTATACTTCATCATATGTAGGTATAATTAAATTATATCTTAATAATAACAAAGTTAATTAATTTTTTATGATTTGCGACCAAAGCCTTAAATCCTAGGCTAAGTTGTATCGAGCAATACAGGTATCTAGGTTATAGTAATACTACTGTAATTTCCGTAAATTTAGAGATTTTGATTATGTCTGCCGCTTTTAGTCGTCGTATACCCTTGTTTTTACTTGTTGGAGTTTTAATCGCTTTAGTTATTTATTTGCAATGGCCGGAGCAGGTAACCAATAAAGTTAAACACGAACGTGTAGTGTCGGTAAAAACAACCAAAATTGCTTTAGCAGAATTTAAAGACGCTGTAGAAGCCGTTGGCACTTCGCGAGCGAATGAGCAAGTTTACATCACCAGTAAATACTCAGACGTAGTTGAAGAAGTACTATTTCAAGATGGTGAAGCCGTTAAAAAAGGTGAAGTTTTAATTCGATTAAATAGTCGAGAAGAAGCTGCAAAAGTTAAAGAGTTGCAGGCTAATCTTGCAGAGTCAGTATCGCAACTTAATCGTTTTCAAGATTTATATAAACAAAAAGCAACATCTCAATCGCTAGTAGATCAACAAGAAGCACAAACTAAAGCCATTTCAGCACAGCTATTAAGCGCTCAAATAAAGCTGGCAGAATTAACGATTAAAGCGCCATTTTCTGGGGTGTTAGGATTTCGCGAAATCAGCTTAGGTGCTTTAATTAATGTTGGTGATGTTATTACCAGTTTAGATGACCTGAGTATTATCAAAGTAGACTTCTCTATTCCAGAACGTTACTTAACAACAGTTTCTATAGGTCAGCGCATTGAAGCTACTAATACGGCTTATAATGAAGATGTATTTATTGGCGAGATTACCTCAATAGATTCTCGTGTTGATAGCATGACAAGAACCTTAAAAGTACGGGCGAAAATTCCCAACTCTGATCGTAAATTGCGTGCAGGCATGTTATTAAATTTACAAGTAGTTCGTAAAGTAGAGCAAGTATTGCAAATTCCAGAAAGTGCGGTTATTCCAATTGAAAATGACCACTTTGTATTTGTTATTGAATCAGATAAAGCCGTTAAAAAACAACTAGAAATTGGCCGTCGTTATCACGGTTTTATTGAAGTGATCAGTGGTCTTGATATGGGTGCGGTGGTCGTTATTGAAGGTGCTCTTAAATTACGAGATGGTGTAGCGGTTAATGCTATGGAGAGTAAGTCGTGATTTTATCTGATCTCTCTGTTAAACGCCCCGTTTTTGCTACTGTAATTAATTTACTCATAATCACCTTTGGTATTGTCGCATTTTTAACTTTACCGCTTCGCGAATATCCAGATATTGACCCACCTGTAGTCAGTATTAATACCACATATCCTGGTGCATCAGCAGCGATAGTTGAGAGCAAAATAACGCAAATTCTTGAAGATAGAATTAGCGGTATTGAAGGTGTTAAATCTATTAACTCTAACAGTCGAGTTGGCCGTTCTAATATTTCCATTGAATTTGAACTTGATCGTGATATTGACGCTGCTACAAACGATGTACGAGATCGAATCTCACGTGCGCTTAATAACTTACCTGACCAGGCCGAACCGCCTGAGGTCTTTAAGGCGAATGATGATGAAAGCACCATAGTTTGGTTTGTTTTACAAAGTGAAGCTATGAGTACATTACAACTTACTGACTATGCACAACGTTATATTGTTGACCGATTCTCCGTGGTAGACGGTGTTGCGCGCGTGCAAGTTGGTGGCGGAAGAACTTATGCTATGAACGTGGTGCTCAATCGAAAAGCCATGGCAGCAAGAGGTGTAACCGTTAATGATATCGAGCAAACTTTACGCGCAGAAAATGTAGAATTACCTGCTGGTAAGGTCGAATCAATTGAACGAGATTTTTCAATCAGAGTTGAACGCAGTTATCTAACCGTTGAAGACTTTGCCACTATGGTGGTGGCACGTAATGACACTAAATCGTTAGTTTACCTTGGTGATGTAGCCAAAATAGCTTTATCGGCAGAAGATGAAGAAAACATGTTTCGCGGTAATGGCAAGAACATGGTTGGTTTAGGCATTATCAAGCAGTCAAAAGCTAATACTTTAGAGGTTGTTAAAGCCGCAAGAAAAGAAATGATGTCTATTCGTGGTGGCTTACCTATGGGGACAACCATTACCAACAGTTATGACTCTTCAGTTTTTATTCAAGGCTCTATAGATGAAGTTTATAGTACCCTCGGCATAGCAATGCTGATGGTGGTGTTGGTTATCTTCTTGTTTTTAGGCAATGTTAGAGCAACGCTTATTCCTGCTGTTACTGTACCTGTAGCGCTTATTGGTTCTATGATGGTGCTGTCGTGGCTTGGTTTTTCTATCAATTTATTAACCTTACTCGCTATGGTCCTAGCCATCGGTTTAGTGGTTGATGACGCCATTGTGGTATTAGAGAATATTTACCGTCGAATCGAACGTGGGCAAACGCCTTTACTTGCTGCTTACGAAGGGGGCCGAGAAGTCGCCTTTGCGGTTATTGCGACGACTTTAGTGTTAGTGGCTGTATTTGTTCCTTTGATCTTTTTATCCGGAAACGTCGGCCGTTTATTTACTGAATTTGCCATTGCCATTGCAGCAGCGGTCATTTTTTCAAGCTTAACTGCACTATCGTTAACACCGATGATGTGTTCAAAAATGTTAAAGCACAAAAAGCGCAGCTCGTCATTTGGTCAAAAATTAGATCAAGGCTTTACTAAGTTAGAAGCCGCTTACGGGCGATCGTTAAAGGCCAGTATTCATCAACCTTTTATGATTTTCATTGTTATTGTTTTGTCTTTATTTGCTGTTTACAGTTTATTTAATCAATTACCTTCTGAATATACCCCCAAAGAAGATAGAGGAAATTTCTTTGTTATGATGCGTGGAGCCGAGGGTGCCAGTTATGAAAATAACGTCAGAAACATGCAGCAAATCGAAGAAAAACTATTAGTACATCAACAAAGTGGTGAACTCGACCGTGTTATTGTGCGTGTGCCAGGTTTTGGTGGCGCTGGAGGTATTGCTATTGTTGGTATGCCGGCATGGAAAGATCGAGTGACTGATACTTTTCAATTTATTAATAAAATGAATGGTGAACTATCTAAAGTCACTGACGTTAGAGCGTTTGCCATGATGCGTCGAGGCTTAGGCGGAGGCGGTGGTTCTTCATCACCAGTTGAGTTCGTACTGCAGGGTAATACTTACGAAGAATTAGCAAAATGGCGCGATATTATCATTGCTAAAGCGCAAGAGAACCCAGATTTAAGCGGAATTGACAGCGATTACAAAGAAACCTACCCGCAACTATTAGTTAAAATTGACCATAGCCGAGCATTTGATCTAGGCGTTTCGGTTGGTGATATCGGCCGCACGCTTGAAACTATGTTAGGACAGCGGAGAGTAACAAACTTTGTTGAACGCGGTGAAGAATATTATGTTGTTGTTAAAGGCGAGAAAACGGATTTCTCTAACCCCAAAGATATCGATAATATTTTTGTTCGCTCAACGGTGAGTCAACAACTGGTCCCTTTATCTAATTTGATCACTATCGAAGAGAATGCAACCTCTTCACAGTTGAATCGATTTAATCGACTACGAAGTGTGACCATTAGCGCTAATTTAGCTGATGGCTATGCACTGGGAGATGCTTTAAATTATCTAAACAATGCGGTTGCTGAACATTTGCCTGAAGAAGCACAAGTAGCCTACAAAGGTCAGTCGCAGTTATTACAAGAATCTGGTAACTCTATTGCCTTTATTTTTATACTCGCACTGGTAATAACCTACTTAGTTTTATCTGCTCAGTTTGAAAGTTTCATTCATCCTTTTGTGATCATGTTGACCGTGCCTTTAGCATTAGTGGGCGCGTTAGCAGGACTAAAACTGATGGGCATGAGTCTTAATATATACAGTCAAATTGGTATTGTTATGTTAATTGGTTTAGCGGCTAAAAATGGTATTTTAATCGTTGAGTTTGCTAACCAATTACGTGACAAAGGTATTGCTTTTGAAGAGGCATTAATTACCGCTGCAACTCAACGTTTAAGACCTATTGTAATGACGACATTTACTACCGTGACAACATCTATTCCTTTGGTATTAGCCGTAGGGCCAGGTGCTGAAAGCAGAATGGTAATTGGTGTTGTGATCTTTGCAGGTGTTTCCCTAGCCAGTATTTTTACTTTGTTTATTGTCCCTGGAGCATATTACTGGCTTTGTAGAAATACCGGCTCACCGCAAGTTATTACTCAAGAAATTGAGCGTCAGCAAGCACAAATCGCAGACAAAAGCTTGTAGCTAAATCTCTGAGAAAGAAACCCAATTAGCAGCGATGTTAATTGGGTTTTTTCATATTAGAGCGAAAACGTCGTTTTCAGGGGGAATGACTCTTTAATTTTCATACATAGCTAAGCATAAAATTTCATCATCTTGATTAAAAAGTATACATAGGATATAAAAGAGAAAAATAATAATAATAACTTTGGGAAATAGTGATGTTTAACGTTAATAAAAAGCTCTGGTCATTCAACTTTGGTTGTTTGATTGCGGGTTCATTAGTGTGGTTGGTCCATATCGGAAATTTAGCTCCCGTGCCCAGTGTTCTTCACCCTCATACCGACTTTATTCTTGACTATTATCCTGGCTCAGTTACCGCTTTAAGCGCAAGTATTGTTAGCATACTCATGCTGGTTTTTATGCATAAAGGTTTTAAATTATGTGCAAGTGAACATACATTTTGGCTATTATTACCAACCTTATCTTTTATGACATTAACCTTGCTCATTGGTCAGTTTATGCTTGCTTCAATTATGTATGCTGCTGTGCCGATATTAATTGTTTTAACTTTTAGCGCTATTGTCTTTAGGTTAAAAAGCAGAAGTCAGACCGTGAGTTAAAATTATTTGTTGTCGGCTTTTCGGTAAAACTCTAGGCAATAAAAAGGGCAGATTAACTGCCCTTAATTATTTTACAATAACGCGTTATATTATTGCGCTGCTTGGCACATTAGTTGGGCTAATATGTTCGATAGGGTAACAGCCTAAAATTTTAATGAAGTTTGTTTGCTCCGTAATTTGGCTGATCGCTTCTTGTAACGCTAAATTTTTCAAATTTGCTTCTACATCAATGTAAAACATTTCTTCCCAAGGACGTCCTTGAATAGGGCGCGACTCAAGCTTACACATATTAATGCCTTTATTTTTTAAGACTAAAAGGCATTCAACTAAAGCACCAGGTTTTTGTCCTGTTGCAATAACTAAGGTAGTTTTGGCCGGTATTTGCTCTGCAACATCAATAGGCTTGCGAGCGACTAGAATAAAACGGCTATGGTTTTCGGCTTGATTAGCAATTGATTTTTCCAAGGCGTGTAATTGATATAAGTTGCCGCCTTCTTCACTGCCAATAACTGCCACAGTATCATCTTGTAACTCGTAAACTTTAGCCATGGCATCAGCTGTACTCTCACAATATTCAATACGAATATCGCTTTGTTTATCAAGAAAGTTACTGCATTGAGCGAATGGTTGACCATGTGCATAAATAGTTTTTATTTTATTCAACTTTGTATTTACGGCAGTAAGTAAGCAGTGCTCAATAGGCTGCGTTATTTCACCAACAATCGATAAATTAGTATGTTGGAGTACATCATAAACTTCATTAATGCTTCCAGAACTGGTGTTTTCTATTGGCAACATACCATAGTCTACAGAGCCTGATTCTACCTGCTGCATAATTTCAGCAAAGCTTTGACAGCCGCTTTCAATAATTTTTTCTGCGCGGCGAGAAAAGTAACGATGACTTGCTAGGTAACTGTAAGAACCTTTATCACCTAAAAAGGCAACACTAACGGTAGGCTCTTGCATGTTTGGGTTAGCCAAAGTTTGCAAATAAGCTTGTTGATTTAATACCGAATCTTCAATAATAGTTTGAAAAACACTGGTTACGTAATGGGCATCTAAACCTAATAACTTACCTTGTGTAATTAAGCGGATCAGCAACTCTTGCTCTCGTTGTTGATCTCTTACAGGGCGAATGAGATGAGCTTTACTTTTTGCAACATTTAACGTTAGAGCACGGCGCTCAGCAAATAGGCTAAGTAGCTGCTGATCAAGGGTGGTAATCTTTTCACGTATTTTGGTTAAATCTAATGCTTCGTTCACCGTGTTTTCCTAATAAGTTGATATGAATTTAATGACTGAAATTATGATGTTTTAGTAACGGCTATTATTAATAGTTGTTTGTCACGATTACTAAAATTAAAAAACCTCCAAAAGGAGGTTTTTCTTGAATGCCAAAACCTAAAGCGCGCTCAGTAAACTGAGAAAAAGAAAGTATTAAAGAGAAAAAATGGTTTTGTCATTTGCATAGCTTTACTTTAGCCACCATCACGCAAGAGTACAACCGTTTCTTTATGCCAATTTTCAACTAATTGGGTAAAAAAAGCTTATAGCCTGAATTTAACGGTAAGTATTTCAGTCGCGTTAAACTCAAGCTTGGAGTGTTAAGGGGGACTTCTACCTTTCGTTTAACCTAAATACATAAGTAGATAATAGTAAAAGAGCTAATAATACCTATGGCCCAGAGTAAACTGCGAATTACACCAACATTGATTAAATACGCAACGTGATACAACACACGAGCAACAACATGTGTAATCGCTAGTTGTTCAATAAAAATACCGGTGTTTTGTGTTGCTATGGCTAACAATACCGCAGGAGCAAATATAATCAGGGATTCGAAGGCATTTTGATGAGCGGCGAAAGCTCTTGCTCCACAGCCGGTCAGTTTTGCTTGTTGGGCTCGAGGGTGATTATTGTCGTAGCCACCCAGTTTATTCATAGCAATAGCAACAGGAACCTTAGCTATGTAAGGTAGTACAGCTGCGATAAATAAACAAATGATTAATGTGGTCATAATGCTTCCTAAGTTAGTGAGTTATTTGTTAATAAGTGAGTAAGGTTAGTGTGTATTTGCTAGCACCTGGCAGAAAAGGCGTAGTTTCTCCTTTTATCCAACTTTCATGACCTAAACCATAATATGGACTCCAAGGGTGACCTGACTGGCTGGTAGGCATATGAAAAATACCTGTTTCTTCATGCCCAGGAGAAACTGCCATGCGTTGTGAGGCACCAAAAGATTGGCCTTGTACTCTTGGCATATAGCTATCACCGGGTAATTCAATTTCGGGCATATCAAGCCATTGACCAATAAAGGGCACAGCAAGGCTTAACGGATGTTGGATTTTACTGATATTTTGTTTACCCCAAGTCGCATTTGCGAGTGTGTTTGATTTTGTCATTTCAGCCAGGGTGGTTTCTAGACTTGCTTCAAATAACGCTTCCCAACTGTCAAAACCACGCCAGAGAAAATTCTCAGGTTGCTGGTTAACTAATTGCCATAAAGGAGTTTCTATTTGGTGACGAATCGTATTAAAACTATAGCTTTTGTCAACATTAGTCATATTTTCATTGAAAATATCAAAAAGTTTATCTCTAAGATTTAATCTAAAATTCCTGACCAAACGATAAGCAACAGAGTCTGTGCTGGCAGATAAGTTTTCAATATCAATAATATCTTTAACCTCATGCCATGCCTGATGCTTGGCTAGCATGGTGTCATTGAGAACTTGTGTTAACAGAAAGTCTTGCCACCGTAATAAAAATATTGCGCTATCATCTAAGGCTATATTGAGTAAAGCCTGTTCATCAAACGAGGTTTTGGCTTCAAGGTTTTGCTTTATTTGCGAAGATCTCGCGCCAATAGCATAGCCTCCATTACCGATTTTTTTTAACATATTTGCACCAACCACACGGGAATTAGCCGTCCATAAACGTGAATTATTAGGGTTGATGATTTTGGGGTACTTTGCAGGTGGTAATGGTTCAAGCCATTTGTTTTCTCCACTGGCCCATGACGTTGGTATTTCACCAAAAGAAGCGCTGCGCTGGGGTATTGGTCCCATAATGGTCCAAGCAATATTACCTTGCTTATCACCTACCATTAAGTTTTGAGCTGGCATTCCAGAGCGTGCGGCAATAGCTACGGCTTGATTTACATTTTGGGCGGTTTCGAGTTCTGTTATCACCATATTAACTGCTCCATTGTTATGAGCAATCCATTTATAGGCTAATAAATCTCCTTGTTCATTTTCACCGATTACAGGGCCCCAAATAGTATCAGACACTGTAATATCAATGGCATCTTGGTCTTTTACCGCGATAATTTGTTTACGTTTTATAAAGCTTTGGTAGCCATCAGGCGTTAAGTATTGGCTTTTATCTGCATTAGTTTCAAGCACAATAACATCGCTCCAATCACCATAGCTATTGGTAAAACCCCAAGCAATATGGCCATTGCTACCAATAATTATGTTTGGAGTGCCGGGTAATGTAGCACCAGTAACTTTTACTTTAGTATCATTAAGATCTTGGTACTCAAAAGAAGCCCTAAACCATGTGTTAGGTACTCGAATGCCTAAGTGCATATCGTTAGCAACAATGGCACTGCCAGTGGTACTAATTTTACCGCTAACTGCCCAGTTATTTGATCCTGGAAACGCTTCGCTTTGTGTTGAGCTTTCGCTGTTTAGCGGTGATGAAATAGCGACAGAAAAAGCTTCGCCATTCAGTTTTTTGTTTATTTGAGCTATATGTTCGCTAGACGCTGAGGGCCAAGGGGCTTTGGGCAATGGTGACGACGAAAACATAGTGCCATCTATGGCTGCATCCCATTGGCTGCCTTTTGGGTTAAGAAATGCAAATACTTCAGGACTTAATACAGAGTGCAGTAAACCTAAAGTACGTTCGCGTTTACCATCTTGATATTGTAAGTCGATATACATGCTGAACACACTCAGAATAGTATCTTCTTCTTGCCATTCTACTGGCGCTTGGCGTAGCAATAAATATTCAAAAGGTGCCGCTTTAAGAAATTTCAATCCTTGGTTTACGCCGCGAGTATAAGCTTTTAGTAATGCTGAATCAGAGTCGGATAGTTGATTGACTATAACGCTAGCGCGCTCTCTGAAACGGTGGCGACGAATTTCACTATCATAATCGATAGCAGCTGCGCCAAATAAGCTGGAAAGTTCTCCTGCTGAGTTTCTCCGTAATAAATCCATTTGGAAAAAACGTTCTTGGGCGTGAATAAAACCTGTTGCTAAGGCTATATCTAAACGGTTAGCCGCTTTTATCGTCGCAACTCCCTGAATATCTCGCTCAACGACAGCGCTCGCTGATAAGCCATACAATGTTTGTTTACCGTCTAATTGCGGTAGTGCACTGTCAATCTGGCTATATATCCAGGTACTTGAAGTCGCAAGGACTAAAAGAAGAATAAATAGCATACCGATTAATATGTTTTTTAAATGTTTCATTAAGGTAAAATGCCAAAATATAGATAAGTTAGAGTACCTTAAAACAATTGAAGTTTGAATCTTGAACTTCATCCTTTTTCGGTATTTATATTTTAATTCTGTGCTGCATACTATTTTGTTATTAACCTGAGTTATGGCTTATCATTACTACACTGGTTTTATTCGGTATTACAATTTAGACTGGTTACCAATCAAAGAGTTAAGTTGATGAAAGAGAGTCGTTGACGATGATCAATTGTGAAAATAATAATATTGCTATTATAATGTTAGCTGCAGGGCAGTCTTCTCGCTTAGGGCAAATGAAGCAATTAATCACGATTAAAGATAAAAGCTTGTTAGAATGGCAGTT
Source organism: Colwellia sp. 6M3 (assembly GCF_014077595.1). Classification (NCBI taxonomy): domain Bacteria; kingdom Pseudomonadati; phylum Pseudomonadota; class Gammaproteobacteria; order Alteromonadales; family Colwelliaceae; genus Colwellia; species Colwellia sp. 6M3. Next base: position 55,049 of record NZ_JACGWF010000020.1, read on the forward strand.
AGAGCAAGCGTTAACAGTGTCTAACAAGGTTTATTGTGTGTTAGGTTTTAATGCCGAAGAGGTTAAATCTCGCATTGATCATTTACCAATACACACGGTAATTAATAAAGCATTCTCAACTGGCATGGCATCATCAATTGCTGCCGGTGTTGAGGCTTTGGCATTAGATATAAAAGCAGTTATGATCGTGTTAGTTGACCAATGGCAATTAACATCGAATGACTTGATCCACCATATATCGTGTTGGAAAAATAGCTCTCATGCTATTGCTGTTGCACAAAGTAAAAATTTGATTGGGGTCGATGATAGAGAAAAAATTGGCCCGCCAGTTATATTTCCACAAATGTATTTCAAAGAGTTAACAAAGTTAACCGGTACGCAAGGCGCAAAGTCCTTATTAGAGAAATATCAACACAACTTATTAAAAGTGCCATTAGCTCAGGCTTTTATTGATTTGGATACAC